>CAVHKR010000015.1:0-16228 GCA_963636615.1 Acutalibacteraceae bacterium
GTTACGGACAATATTATCAGAGCCACCGGGAATGTTAAGGTTATTCAGGAGAATACCTTTCTTACGGGCGATAACATAGACTATATCATTGATTCCAACCTTGCAAAGGTCAGCGGTACTCTTGTAGAGTTGTACGATAAAGAGAAAAATATTCTACGCACTACTGCAATAGATTATTACACAAAAGACAGTATAGGCTTCTTCTACAACGGTGGCGTTATGCAGAGCAATGACGGCAGCATAATGGAGAGCAATAAGGGGTACTATTTTGGCAAGGAGAAGAGGTTTTCATTTAAGGAGGAGGTAGAGGTATTTATAGACTCTACATTCATATCTTCAGATGTTATCGATTATTACACAGAGCCGCAGGTGGTTAGATTCGGACATGCCACAACAGGGTGGAAAGATGACAATATGCTGTATGCCAACAATGGAACATACAACAGAGGAACAACAATATTCAATCTTACAAAAGACGGATATATCATATCGTCCGAGCAGGAGGTGTGGGGCGATAATATAATCTACAACAAGACATCGGGATACGCAGAGATTAACAGAAATGCGCAGGTACTTGATACCGTGCAAAAGGTTATACTGTTTGGAGATCTTGCAATAATAGAGAGGCAACCATATATAAATGTGACTATTACAAAATTGCCTGCACTTGCAATGTACTCTTTTGAAAACGGGAGGAGAGATACCATTTTCATGAGAGCAGATACCCTCAGATATTATAAAAAACCCCTTTCTCAGGTAGACAGTATTACTGTTGCTGCGGCAGCGGAGAGGCAACGGCTTATGAGGCTTGATCCTCTTATAGATATAGATAAAGAGGCTGCCATTAAAGACCCTAACAAAAAGCGTGGGGGAGGGTTGAGACCGACCATAAAATCGGGAGGAAAATTGGGAGATGATATTAACAACAGGGGCGGACTGCTGCCTGTAGAGGGGATGAAGGTGACGCCTACAGACAGCCTTAAGGGGCAGGAAGCAGACAGCATTAGTATACAGACAGCAGAGGGGCTTAAGATACAGGCAGCAGATACTCTAAAAGTTAAACCGGTAGAGAGTCTTAAGGCACAAGTTGCAGACAGTCTTACGGTACGGGTTACGGATAGTCTTAAGATTCAGACAGCAGATAGCCTCTCTGTAAAGGATAGTATATTGGTGGAGGCGGATACGGCGTTTGTAACCTTTGTTGAAGCGTATCATAAATTGCGTCTTTTCAGGGGAGATATTCAGGCTGTGGCAGATTCGTTGGTGTACACCAACTTGGATTCAATAGCACGTTTTTATGTAAAACCAATCTTGTGGAGCGATACAACCAATCAGGTGACATCCGATTCAATGCAGCTGCTTATAGTAGACAATGCCCTCAAAAAAGCCAGTTTCCTCTCCAATGCTTTTATAGCAACACAGGAGGATTCGGTACATTACAACCAGATAAAAAGTACCGAGATGATGGCTTTTTTTAATAATAACGACATTTACCGTTTTGATGCTTTGGGTGGAGTTACATCTGCTTTCTATCTTCAGGAGGACTCTATATTCACCTCTATAAACATAGAGGAGAGCAAACTGATGACAGCAAGGTTCAAGAACAGGGAGTTGCAGCACGTACGGTCTATTTCAGATGTAAAGAGCGATGTGCGTCCTCTGTTTAACCTACCGCTCTCTGATCAAAGACTAAGAGGGTTTGAATGGTACGATACATTAAGGCCAAAAAGCCGGAGCGAGATAACAACAAGAACAGTAAGAAGTTCACAAAGGCACTTGCTCACAGCTACCCCTTTCCCTGCTTACAACTATACCGGGAGGTTCTTTAAAGAGCGCAGAGATTCTATTTTTGCATATAAGCACCGGTTAGATTCCCTCATAGCAGCAAACAAGTGGGCCAGGCAGATGGCACGCATGCAGAAACAGCAGGCAGACAGTATAGCAATGGCAGACAGCATAAAAGTGTCTGTGATAGACACTTTGGATGCAGACGAAAATATTTTACAGAAAGACACCCTTGTAACACAACCTCTTAACAACAAAGATTCTGTAGGTGTGCCTACGTTGTTGGAAACAGATAAAGCCAAGATGACCAAGAGAGAGCTCAGGGCATACGAGCGTAAACAGGCAAAACTTGCCAAGAAACTGAAACGAGAGGAGAAAAGGAGACAAAAAGCCATGGCACGGGAGGAGAGACGCAAACTCAAGACCCTCTCCCGTGAAAAGAGAAGAGCTGAGAAGAGTTAATAGTTGAAAGCTTTGGCTATATTTTACAATGAACTTCTATATTGTTATTCCTTAATTTATTTGATGCAAAAGCAGTTGATTGACATGGAGAGAAATACTGTTTTTAATATGTTGTATAGTAGTGTAAGGAAGCTATGCGTTAGTGTACTGTATATGATTTTTAGATTACATCTAAAAGAATGGTGTACAACGCATCATCAAAACCGTCTTTGTAACTTCTTGAATTGCATAAGATAACAGCATTTTTCCCATTATTGCCTCTTACCCATAGCACACCTGTACCGGCAAGATTACCGCTATGGTACGATGCCCAATGGTTGTTTCCGGGGTAGTTTACTCTCCATCCTTTAGCATATCTTGAATATGCCGCAGATGGGGTGTACATAAGATCTAAAGTCTCCTTTTTTAATATGTCGGGAACTTTAGTGCCATAGTCTACACCGCACATCAGCCTCATAAGGTCTACTCCGGAGGCAATCAGACCTCCGGCTGCTGCAATAACCTCCATGTCGTTTCCGTATCCGTTTGTGCCGTCTTGAGAGTAATAGACAACCTCATCCGCTCTTTTCCCGGTTCTGTCACCTCCTACATGGATATTTGTAATGCCAAGGGGTGCATGAATTTTCTCTTTAAGAAACTGTTCGTATGGTTGTCCCGAAACTTTCTCTATGACTCTTCCCAAAATGCCGAACCCCAAATTGTAATACGAATAGTTTGTTCCGGGGTGATATGTCTGTTTAACATTGCTTATTACATATTTTATTCTGTCGTTCAGGCTCTTGCCGTAAAATCTTGAATCACTTGTAAACATCGGATCCGGGTCCGATGTCCAGCCCGATGTATGCTCCAGAAGATCTTGGATTGTTACTGCGTCTGCTCCGGAAACGTATGGCCCGGGGAATTCATTCTTTAAGATACCTTTATCGCCAAACACTCTGTCTGTTATTGACAGTTTGCCCTCCTCAATAAGTTTCATTATACACATGGAGGTCTGACACTTGGACATACTTGCCAACCGGAAAAGATGTGTAGGCAGCGTTCTAATCTTGTTTTCGGTATCGGCATAGCCGTAACCTGCTGAATATGATAATTCTTCATCTTGAGTTATACAGAGACTGACTCCGGGAACGGAGTACTCTTTCATAAGCTGGTAAATGGAGCGATCTATCCATACATCCCCCTCCCTTACAAGAAGGGTGTATTCGGTGGCGGTGCCATCTGGGGCAACAGATATTACAGATGAGTTGTCGGGAAGCGCGGTCTCATCTATTCCGGACATAATCTCTCTTTGCCCTATAACCAAATAGCTCCCGTTGCCGTTGTTGTAGGTTGGTATGAATTTCTGTGTACTTTGCCCTTGAGGGATGGTAAGATAGATGATGTTTCCCGATATAACACCGTAACTGGACTGTTTGAGATGGGGATTGTTTGAGATCTGTAGGTCAAAGGATCTTAGGATATTGTCCGATGAGAGCGGTTCCTCCTCTTTTTTAGAACAGCTTACAATAATCAAGGCTGCAGCAGACGTTGCAACTGCAATTTTAAAAAGGTTCAAGAGATTTTTCATAGTTTATTCAATTGGAGTGTAAAGATAATTATATTTGGACAGATGAAATTTTTTATTGTTTTTTAAAATGGTCTGTTTTTATTTGGAACTGTTTTAAAAATAACTATTTTTGTTACACAAAATAAGTTTATCATACGCTTTAAATAATTAATTTATATGATTTTAGATATAGACCAGCATTTCCATTCATTAGAGGAGATAAAGGGAATTCTTAGCCATGATACACATATCCATCTTGGCGAAACAGCTAAAGAGAGAATAAACAGGTGCCGTACTTACTTAGACAACAGAATGAAGTTGCAGGAGGAACCTATTTACGGGATAACAACCGGTTTTGGTTCTCTGTGTAACGTTTCAATAGACAAGGAGCAGTTGAGCAGGCTTCAGAAGAATTTGGTAATGTCCCACGCCTGTTCTATTGGCAATGAGGTTCCTCAGGAGATAGTAAAACTGATGCTGGCCTTTAAGATAAAATCCCTTTCGTACGGTTATTCGGGCGTGAGATTAGAAACAGTAGAGCGCCTTGTAGATCTCTTTAATACTGGCGTTTACCCAATAGTATATGATCAAGGGTCACTTGGAGCATCGGGAGATTTGGCCCCACTTGCAAACATGTGCCTTCCGCTGCTTGGCCTTGGAGAGGTAAGATATAAGGGGGAGAGGTACACAGGAGAACAGATCTGTAAGATGATGGGTTGGGAGCCGCTGCAACTTGCATCAAAAGAGGGATTGGCGCTGCTGAACGGCACACAGTTCATGCTCTCCTTTGCAATATACAATATAATAAAGGCAGAGAAGCTATCTGCAATGGCAGACAAGATAGCGGCGCTATCTATAGATGCTTTTGACGGCAGGATTGAGCCGTTTACCATGGGGGTACACGCAATCCGCCCTCACAGAGGACAGATGCAGACCGCTACTGCAATTTACGACTATCTTAAAGACAGTGAGATAGTTGCAAGACATAAGGAACATGTACAGGACCCATACTCATTCCGCTGTGTCCCTCAGGTTCACGGTGCAAGCAAAGATGCAATAAAGCATATAGAGGAGGTCTTTGTAACAGAGATGAACAGTGCAACAGACAATCCTACTATTCTTCCCGATGAAGACAACATTGTCTCTGCCGGAAACTTCCACGGCCAGCCGTTGGCAATCAACTCAGACTTCCTTGCAATAGCAGTGGCAGAGTTGGGCAGTATTTCTGAACGAAGAACATATCAGCTTATAGCAGGCAAGAGGGGGCTTCCGTCATTCTTAGTTGCAAAACCGGGGCTTAACTCAGGCTTTATGATTCCGCAGTATGCACAGGCCAGCATTGTTAGCCAGAACAAGATGCTCTGTATGCCAAACAGTGTAGATACCATAGACTCGTCACAGGGGCAGGAGGATCATGTAAGCATGGGCGCTAATGCTGTAACCAAGTGTTACAGAGTTATTAATAATGTAGAGAAGATTTTGGCCATAGAGCTGTTCAATGCGGCACAGGCATTGGAGTTCAGACGTCCGTTAAAGAGTTCCCCTGTTTTGGAGGAGTTTGTCTCTGAATACAGAAAACATGTCAACTTCATAGAGGAGGATGAGGTTATGTATTCAAAGATAAATGAGACAATAAAATTCCTGCAGAATATTACAATATAACAGCCTCGTAAACAGAACAACAGAATGGAGAGAAGACTTTTTGTCAATATAAAGGAGTTGCTTCAGGCAGAACCCAACAAATCTATGCGTGGGGTAACCCCCGATATAAGAAAGGGGGTTGCCCAGGGCTTTGTTCCGTCAGTAAAGAATGCCTATCTCCTTGTTGAGGAGGGCAGGATTGCAGACTACGGAATGATGTCTGAATTAGATCTCATGGCAGACAGATATGCAAACGCCGGAGTCTCTGATCTCAGCGGCTCCATTGTAATGCCGGCGTTTTGCGATGCCCATACCCATCTTGTCTATGCAGGAAGCCGCGAACAGGAGTTTGTAGATAAGATTAACGGATTAAGTTATAAAGAGATAGCTGCAAGAGGGGGCGGAATACTCAATTCATCGGAACTTCTGCATAACAGTTCAGAGGATGAACTTTACCTCTCTGCAATGAAGAGAGTGGAGGAGATAAAGACGCAAGGTACAGGTGCGGTTGAGATAAAGAGCGGCTACGGTTTAAACCCCCATGACGAGCTTAAGATGCTTAGGGTTATAAAGCGCATAAAGGAGACTGCCGGCATTCCTGTAAAATCTACCTTTTTAGGGGCACATGCCTATCCTTTAAGATATGCAGACAATAGACAGGGCTATATAGATGAGATAGTCAATGTAATGATACCTGCAGTGGCAGCTGAGAGGTTGGCAGACTACATAGATGCGTTTTGTGAGGATGGATTCTTCTCTGTTGAAGATTGTAGCCGTATCTTTGAGGCTGGTATAAAGCATGGAATGAGGGTTAAGGTTCATGCCAATCAGATGGGAATGACAGGGGGTGTTGAGGTTGGGGTAAAATATGACGCCATAAGTGTAGACCACATGGAGAGTGCCGGAGATGAACAGATAAAGGTGTTGCAGGGGAGCGGAACAATAGCCGGGATGTTGCCCGGGGCTACATTCTTCCTTAACATGGAGTATGCTCCGGCACGTAAGATTATAGATGCAGGGATTCCGGTTATGCTGGCTTCAAACTATAATCCCGGGTCCTGTCCATCGGGAGATATGCGATTTGAAATCTCCTTGGCATGTATAGCTTTAAAGATGAATCCTTATGAGGCGCTTAATGCCTGTACGGTAAATGCCGCTTATGCAATGGACTTGCAGGATGAGTTAGGTTCAATTACCATTGGCAAGAGAGCAAATCTTATTGTCACGGAACCTGTACCGTCATTTGATTTTATCCCTTACTCCTTTACCACTCCGTGGATTAAAGAGGTAATATTAGGCTGATGATATTTATTAATGTACATATAATATGAAGAAAAAGATAATAGAATGTGTCCCAAATTTTAGCGAAGGAAGAGATTTGGGTATTATAAAACAGATTACAGATGCTATTGAAAGCGTAGAGGGGGTAACTCTTTTAGATGTAGATCCAGGAGCGGCCACCAACAGAACGGTAGTGACATTTGTAGGGGAGCCGGAACCTGTAATGGAGGCTGCGGTTAGGGCAAGCGCAAAAGCTGCGGAGCTGATAGATATGAGACAACATCATGGAGAGCATCCAAGAAGCGGTGCAACGGATGTATGTCCGTTTATCCCCGTATCCAACGTTACCATGGAGGAGTGTGCCCAATATGCCCGCACGGTGGCAAAGAGGTTTGGAGAGGAATTGGGGATTCCTGTGTACTGCTATGAGAGTGCAGCCTTTACTCCGGAGAGGAGGAATCTGGCCTATTGCAGGAAAGGGGAATACGAAGCAGTAAGCAAGAAGTTGGGAGATCCTGCGTGGAAGCCGGATTTTGGCCCCGATACATTCTCCGAGACAGTTGCCAAATGCGGTATAACACAGGTAGGAGCAAGAGATTTCCTTGTGGCAATCAACTACAACCTTAATACAACCTCTACACGCAGAGCAAATGCAATTGCGTATGATGTTAGGGAGAAAGGAAGAAAGGCACGTGAGGGGGGCAAGGTTACAGGAAAGGTATTGTTAGATGAGAAGGGAAATGAGATCTGGATTCCCGGAACTTTAAAAGCCACCAAAGCCATAGGATGGTTCATAGAGGAGTACGGCATATCACAGGTATCAATGAATATGACAAATATCTCGGTTACCCCTGTTCACGTTGCCTTTGACGAGGTAACTGCAAAGGCTGCTGCAAGGGGTATAAGGGTAACGGGGGCAGAGATAGTGGGCCTTATCCCCAAGAAAGTGCTTACAGATGCCGGTAAATATTATTTGGAAAAACAGCAGCGCTCTGTTGGTATATCGGAGGATGAGATTATAAAGATTGCAATAAAATCCATGGGTCTGGATGACCTCAGACCTTTTAATCCAAGAGAGAAGGTCATAGAGTTTGTAATGGAGGACAAGGTAGCGGCAACCGCTCAGAAGAGGCTGATAGATTTTACCTGCAAAGGATTTGCACTCGAAACAGCAAGCGAGTCTCCGGCTCCGGGCGGAGGTTCTATCTCTGCATATATTGGGGCTTTGGGAGCATCTCTTGGAACAATGGTAGCCAATCTCTCTGCACATAAGCCAGGATGGGATGACAAATGGAAATATTTCTCAGATTGGGCAGAGAAAGGGCAGGAGATTATTACAGAACTGCTGCACCTGGTAGATGAGGATACCAACGCCTTTAATAAGATTATGGCCTGCTTTTCAATGCCAAAGGCTACAGATGAGCAGAATGCTGCGCGTTCAGCCGCCCTTCAGGAGGCAACCATTTATGCTACTCAGGTGCCTTTGAGAACAATGAAGGTAGCCTACAGTGCATTCCCTATTATTGAGGCAATGGCAAAGGAGGGTAATCCAAACTCTGTCTCTGATGCAGGTGTGGGGGCATTATGTATAAGAACTGCTGTTCACGGAGCATATCTGAATGTCAAGATAAATGCATCGGGAATAAAGGACAGAGGTATTGCAGACAAACTTTTGGCTGAGGCCGCAGAGATTGTAAAACAGACAGATGCTAATGAAGCCAATATTATGGCTGTTGTAAATGCTGTCATAGATAAATAACGTAGCGGCCTTACAATAACAAAAACTTAAAGGCAGAATTTATTTCGATTATGCCTATACGTAGGGATTGTAAAAGAAGTTTGCAACAAGAACAATGGGGCGGTCATGATTTTTGACCGCCCCATCTTCTTTATAGTCTTCTTGTTATATTGTTAGCTTCTCCCCCTCAGATTTGGCTACTACAACAGCGCCGCACTGATCTCCAAAAGAGTTTACAGCCGTTCTTGGCATATCGCAAAGCTGCTGTACGGCAATCACCAATCCAACCCCCTCTAACGGAAGTCCTGCAGCTGTAAGCACAATAGATAGCATTACCAATCCTGCCATTGGAATGGCGGCTGTTCCTATTGCTGCAAGCAGGGATGATCCCACTATTATAAACTGTTGGGCAAGAGTTAAGTCTATACCATATACCTGTGCAATGAACAGTACGGTAGCCCCCTCATATAAAGCTGTTCCGTTCATGTTGATTGTTGCCCCCAAAGGGAGTGCAAAACTGGCAATCTTGTTAGAAACCCCGCACTTCTCCTCAATATCCCTTAAAGCTATAGGCAGGGCAGCTCCCGATGAACATGTTGAGAATGCCGTAAGAATAGGGGCAGACATCTTTTTAATGAATCTCCACGGATTCTCTTTGCCAATAAAGTAAACCGTGGCCGGCAGTATGGCAAAACCCTGAATAAGGCATCCGGCCCAGACAATTAGAACATAGAATCCAAGGCTGCTTAAAATTGTCCCTAATTTCTCCATATCTCCGGCCTCCCTTGCAATCATTGCCGCAACAATTGAGAATACTCCGTATGGAGCAAAGTTTATGATGAACAGGGTTATTTTCATAATAACCTCAAAGAATGAATCAAAAAAGGTAATAAGCGTTTCAGCCGTCTTAGATGAGGATTTTGTTATAAACACCCCAATAAGCAGAGAGAAGAATATTACCGGCAACAGATCCCCTTTGGCCATTGATTCTACAATATTGGAGGGCACTATATTTACAATAGTATCTACAAAGGAACCCTCCTGCACTGGAACAGAATCTACGTTTTCTGTTAACGGAATATTTGCACCAACACCGGGTTTAAGTATATTTACCAAAACAACACCAATTATAATGGCTACCAATGTAGTGCAGAGGTAATACAACAAGGTCTTACCGGCTATCCTCCCAAGATCGGAGGATTTTCCCATACTGGAAACCCCCACAATAAGAGAGGAGAAAACCAGGGGGATAATAATCATCTTTAAGGCTCTTAGGAATATAGTTCCCATCCATGAGACATAATCTATATAATCGTACAGGAACAGTCCAAACAGAACGCCCAAGACTATGGCTATTAAGATCTGCCACGGAAGAGATATTTTAAAGGATTTCATAATTCAGGTGTAATTTATGGATATTTGAAAAAGGTTATAGTTAGTCATTGGTCTTTATTTAGGGTATATGCCGTAAAGTTCCCTAACACAACCCCTTGCCAATGAATCGAGACAAGAGACAGACCTCTCTAAAGGAAGCTCTGTATGAGCATATGCTATAGGAATCTCCGTACAAGCCCCAACAATTGGCAGTTCTTTTATTTTCCATAGCTGCTCGATTATCCCACGGAACTTTTCTCCGGCGGCATTGTATTCCCCTGCTTTAACCATATCTGTAACATCGTGAATATCTACCTGCATTGTTGGGTTGGGGATGTTAAACTCATATTCAAATCTCTTTGCATGTTGTTGGTACAGCCCCGTTTTCATTGTACCCAATGTTGCGGTAAGCCATGCTCCCTCTGGCGATACCATCTGAGACCTGCGTATTGTTTCATCAATGATATGTACAAATGGAAAATCTTTCTCCTCTCTGTACTTATCAATAAAATAGTGCGCAGTATTGCAGGTGGCACATAGAATATCTGCCCCCCACTCCAACAGCCGGTCAATGCCGGCTCTAATGTCTTTTGTAGGATCTGGACCTTTGCCAAGTAGAAAAGTAGTTCTGTCTGGGGTTATGGTGTTTGAATAAACAATCATTCTGGGATGTTCCTGATCTGTATGCGCAGGGGTTACCTCTGCAAGGACTCTTAAAAAGTCTGCGGTTGCCGCAGGCCCCATGCCGCCAAGAACTCCAAGGGTCTTGTCCGGCCTTTTTATGTTAGGGTTCATATTTGTTATACGTTGGTTACTTTTAGCAAATATACACATATATTATGTATATAGTATAGGAGTTGCGTGAATAATCGCCATAAATAACAAGCTTATTACATATTTAGAGCTTGTTTGCAAAGGTCTAATATATTGTATAGAGGAGGCTGATTTTACAATTTTTATGTTTGTTATATTGTAGTTATCAAATACAAATGCACAAAAAAATGCTTTTCTATTAATAAAATCTACGGTTTCTATGATTTTTGTAACATAATTGTTCTTATTTTGGGCCAGAGGAGAATATTTTTTACAAATTAAAAAAGTTGTTTTGTTGTAAAAGTAAATATCAAGAGAATATTTTGATAAAGATTGTTATTAGAATCCCTATTATTCTTAACAATTAAAACTTCTGTTTTTTTTGGTCTGCCATATTTCCAAAGGGTAAAAAGAATCTTTTTGTTTTTTGAGTAAATTTGTTAGCACAAGAAAATACAATTTTTATTTATTAACGTATAAATTTGATTTATGAAAAGAATCTTCCTGCTTATGCTGGGGATGATATGTGTAAACATAGCATTTGCTCAGTTAAAGGTTACCGGAAAGGTAACAGCATCGGATGATGGAAGTCCGCTTCCTTATGCCACTATTTCTGTTAAAGGTACTACTACCGGAACTTATTCAGACGATGACGGTAATTACTCCATTACCGTAGAGCCTAACGGTGTACTTGTTTTCTCTACCGTGGGTTTTGTTACACAAGAGATTCCTGTCAACAACCGCGCGGTGATTAATGTTGCCCTTGCTCCGGATGCGATTGCGTTGGAGGAGACAATAGTTGTTGCTTATGGTACTGCAAAGAAAGGTACATATACAGGTTCTGCTTCT
Organism: Acutalibacteraceae bacterium; assembly: GCA_963636615.1. GTDB lineage: Bacteria > Bacteroidota > Bacteroidia > Bacteroidales > UBA932 > Egerieousia. The sequence continues at coordinate 11,490 of CAVHKR010000015.1, forward strand.
GTCGTAAAGAAAGAGGCTCTTAAGGATGCTCCTTCTGTATCATTTGAGAATGCTCTTAACGGTAAGGTTGCAGGTTTGCAGGTAACAACCAATTCAGGGCAGGCCGGCTCAACTTCAAGTATGAGAATCAGGGGTATAGGCTCTATGAATGCATCTAACGAACCTTTGTATGTAATAGACGGTGTTCCTGTAACATCGGGAGACTCAGGACAGATGAGTGACTATATCTATGCTACCAACAACGTTATGAGTACTCTTAACCCTAACGATATAGAGAGTATTACAGTATTAAAGGATGCTGCTGCTTCATCTCTTTACGGTTCACGTGCTGCAAACGGTGTTGTTGTTATTACTACAAAGAAGGGTAAATTGGGCAGACCAACCGTAACTCTTAAGGCATCTGTGGGTATTACTCCAACTTGGGCATACAATAACCATGAGGTTGCCAATGCCCAGCAACAGGCAGAGATGTATTACACAATGTTTTGGAATACAAAAGCTAATGCGGCAGATGGAGATGCAGTGGCTCTTGCACAGTTGAACAAGAGGTTTAACAAACACGGATACAAGTTCTCCACTACAGACAATACCGTTAACACTCTTACCATTACCGGTATGACAGATGGTATTGAGAACAGAGAGGGCAAATATTTTGATTGGGATAAAGAGTTGTTCCGTACAGCTGTATATCAGACATACGATCTTTCTGTAAGTGGTGGAACAGAGAATACAAACTACTATTCATCAATAGCTTACACATCAGATAAAGGTAGGGTTATTACTAATGAATATGACCGTATTTCGGGTAGAGTCAACTTAAGCCAAAAGGTTGGCAAGTATGTTGAGTTGTTAACTCAGGTTAATGTTGCAAGAACAACCAAAGAGGGTTACAACGATACAAGATCTTTGGGAAGCAACTACTTTATGCAGTCGAGAAACCTGTTGTGGCCTTTCTACTGGCCAACAGACTACAAGACAGGTGAACCTTGGACAGCAAGATACGGCAGTTATGCTTACAACCCTGTTTACTACAATACACAGTGGGATAACAGCTCAAAGACAACAAAGGTTGCTGCAAGCGAAAATCTTTCTATAAAGATTTTACCTGAACTTGTATTAAGAAGTATATTCTCATACGATTATACAAATATTCACGATTTTATCTACTATAGCGCAGACCACTTTAACGGCTCATCTGACAATGGTTCTGCTACAGACATGAATACAAATGTTTCAAAATGGGTTTCATCTACAACCTTAAATTGGAATAGAGATTTTGCAGAGAAACACAATGTTAACGTTCTTGCAGGTTTTGAGGCTGAGGAGAACAAGACAGAGTTTGCAAGGGCTACCGGAACAAACCTTCCTACAAGTGCCCTTCATACTGTTGCAACTGCCGGTAAATTGGATGCAAATGCATATAGCTGGGGTAACACTATTGCATCTTTCCTTTCAAAGGCAGAGTATAACTATGACGGAAGATACTATGTTTCAGGTAGTTTTAGGCGTGACGGTTCTTCAAGATTAGGCTCAGACAACCGTTGGGGTAATTTCTGGTCTGTTGCAGGGTCTTGGAAGATTAACAATGAGAAATTCATGAAAGATATTCACTATATATCTAATTTAAGGCTAAGAGCTTCATACGGTATAAACGGTACTCTTCCATCAAGCAACTATGGCTGGAGAGCGTTAACAAGCTATAGCTCTAAATATATGACTAACCCCGGTGGAGGTCTTAGCAATGTTGCAGACCCAACACTTTCTTGGGAGACAAGTTATACATATAATGTTGCTGCCGAGTTCGGATTTTGGGATCAGAGACTCTATGGTACAATAGAGTATTTTAACAGAGATTCAAAAGATTTGTTGCAAGATGTTCCAATTTCATACACAACAGGATTCAGCTCAACTTTGAAGAATGTTGGAGAGATTAACAATAAAGGTCTTGAGATTGAGTTAGGAGGAGATATAATAAGAACAAGAGATCTTACATGGAGTGCAAGCCTTACCGCTTCATTCATTAAGTCTAAGGTTACAAAACTTTACGGCGGACAGGATATAATCTGGTATGATCCAACCGGAGGAGATGCAAGAGCAAGATATATCTACAGAGAAGGTGAGTCTACATTGGCTCTTTATGGATTGGAGTGGGCAGGTACCAATAAAGAGAACGGTAAGAACATGTGGTATATAAATCCGCAAGAGGGCGAGGAGTATACTGCAGACCTTGAAATAAACGGCAGACCTGTAACTTATAGTTATTCAGAGGCCAATAACGTTATTCTGCACGACATGATGCCTAAGGTATTCGGAGGTATCAATACAGATGTTACATGGAAAGGGCTTTCTGTTGGATTGAACTTTACTTACAGATTGGGCAGCAAGACCTACGATGCTGCAGACAGAGATTGTAACGATGACGGTTACTACTGGGAGAGAACAATGTCAAAGACAGCATACAACAATTCATGGTCACCTACAAATACAAACGCAAAATACCCTCAGCGTGTAGCTGTGGATATGGAGGATGTTAACCAGAAGAGTAGCAGACACCTTCATAACGGTGATTATATCAGACTAAAGACAATCTCTATAGGATACAATCTGCCTAAGAATATTGTTGGCAAGGTAGGCGTTTCAAATGCAAGAGTATATTTCAACGGCTCTAACCTGCTTACCTGGGCTGCACATAAAGAGTATGATCCGGAGGTTAACGAGTACTATACAAGAGGTTGGGAGACACCTATTGGAAAGACATATACATTTGGTGTTGAACTTAGTTTCTAATTCTTAAAATTTAGACAATTATGAAAATTAAACAGATATTTAACATATTCATTGTAGCAGCTCTGGCACTCGTTACATTTTCTTGTGATGATTTCTTAGACAGAGAGCCTACAAACCAGAGCGATTCTAAAAGCTCAGTAACCTCTACAAGGGATGCAGAGGTTATGATGAACGGAATCATGAGAAAGATGTCCAGCTATGCTTACTACGGACGTAACTTTATTATGTACGGAGATGTTAAGGGAGGAGACCTGGGTATTACATCTCAGGGTAGAGGCCTCGATGACATGTATGTATTCAACCATCAGCCAAACAGAGGCAGTTATGCCGGTCTTTGGTCTCAGATGTACCACTGTTTGACACAGGTAAACAACCTGCTTGAAAACATAGAATCATTGAATTCAGATGCGTACAATCAGATAAAGGGAGAGGCTCTTACTGCACGCGCATGTATCTATTTTGACCTTGTACGTCTTTACGGGCAGCCATACAATATGAACAAATCTGCATATGGCGTTCCTAACATTACAGAGGTTCTCGATGCTAAAGCTCAGCCGGAGAGGGCAACAGTAGAGCAGAACTACACTCAGATTCTTAAAGATCTGAACGAGGGAGCTGCTCTGATGTCACAATCTAAGAAAGACGGATATTTCAACTATTTTGCAAACAAGGCTATTGAGGCCAGAGTAAAACTTTATATGCAGGATTACGATGGAGCCCTTACTGCTGCACAGGAGGTAATCAATTCCGGCAAGTATAAATTGTATACAAATGGCAATTGGAAGTCATCATGGACAACTCAGTTTGGCAGCGAGTCTATCTTAGAGATAGCCATCTATGCAGATGAGGCCGATTTGGGCACAGGCTCTTTAGGTTACTATCTTATGAGATATGGCAAAAAGAAGGGTGCAATGGGCTGGTTTATGGCAAGTGATTATTTCCTTAACAGATTAGCCGCAGACCCTGATGATGTAAGATGGTCTGTAATGGAGGAGGATGAGATTGCAGATGAGCAGGGTATAGACAGAAAAGGGAGCTGTGTAAAATACAGCTTAGGAGACAAAGAGGGAACTACAACTGCAGTGAATGTTAAGGTTATAAGATTGTCTGAGGTATATCTTATAGCAGCAGAGGCAGCTCTTCTTAAATCCTCTCCGGACAAAGCTGCAGCAGCAGAATATCTGCAGGAGATTCGTAAACGTTCACCAAACTTAGAAGAGGCTACAGCTGCAAATATCACATTGGATATGATTCTCGATGAAAGAAGCAAGGAGCTGTTTGCAGAGGGACACAGATTCTTTGACATGATGCGTTGCAATAAGACTGTTACATTCTGCGATGAGATGATTACACCGGCTGTTACCATTACACACAGGGAGAAATCTATAGACAGGAGCTTCTATAAAACTATCCTTCCTATTCCTGAGGATGAGATTAATGCAAATCCTGTATTGGCTAACCAGCAGAATCCGGGATATTAATAAATCCGCAACTTATCAGGCAAAGACTACTTTGCATATATTAGAAGCGAGGATGACTCAAGAGTCACCCTCGCTTTTACTTATAGGAAGTTGTATACAACAATATAAAAACGGCCGGGATTGAGAATAACAAACCCCGGCCGTCATATTTAAAAACTACTGTAAGAAGAGACTATTTTGCAAGTCTTTTGTAAGATTCCAGTCTTAGCTTTGCAAACTCCTCTGTAAGTTTAAACAGCTCTGCAGCCTCGTTAGGGAAGGTCTTGCTCAAAGAGGCATATCTAACCTCACCCTTTAGGAAATCCTGGAACTTGCTCCAATCAGGCTCTTTGCTATCCAATGTAAACGGATTCTTGCCCTCTGCCTCAAGATCTGGATTAAACCTGTACAGATGCCAGTAACCGCACTCTACAGCATTCTTCTCCTCTTTCTGGCTGTGCCCCATACCAGCTTTAAGACCATGGTTGATAC
>CAVHKR010000016.1:0-15735 GCA_963636615.1 Acutalibacteraceae bacterium
CTGCACAATGTTAGATTCCATTAAGACCGTTGCACCAACAAATTTTACCGTTTTGATTTTGGGAGAAAGTGGAACAGGTAAGGAGTATGCCGCAAAACTCATTCACCAATACAGCAAACGCAGCAGCAACCCCTTTATTGCTCTTGATTGCGGCAGCCTGTCTAAAGACCTTGCCCCAAGTGAGCTGTTTGGACATCTAAAAGGCTCCTTTACATCTGCCATAAGCGACAAAAAGGGGGTATTTGAGCAGGCAGACGGTGGTACAGTCTTTTTAGATGAGATTGGCAATCTCTCTTACGATGTTCAAGTCCAACTGCTTAGAGCCCTGCAGGAGCAGAAGATAAGACCAGTTGGCTCTGTAAAGGATATAAAGGTAGATGTTAGGATAATTGCAGCTACAAATGACAATCCGGAGGCAGCCATTGAGCAGGGCAGGTTTAGGGAGGATCTTTACCACAGACTCAATGAATTTACACTTGTTGTTCCTCCGCTTAGAGAGCGCAAAGAGGATATAGAGGTCTTTGCCTACGGATTCCTTAAATCAGCAAATATAGAGTTGGAAAAGAGTGTATCATCTATAAACCCCAATGCCCTTGAACTTTTAAAACAGTATAGATGGGGAGGCAACCTAAGAGAGTTGCGTAATGTAATAAGGAGGGCTGTACTCTTTTCAACAGGCAACGAAATTACTGTGAACGATCTCTCGGGGATAAAGCCGGCTGCTATAGCAACAAAAGATTATGCGCTAAGGCCGGGAGATGAAAAGGCCCAGATAGAGGAGGTATTGTATAAGACGCGGGGTAACAAGACTTTAGCAGCCCAGCTTCTAAAAATAGACAGAAAGACTCTGTATAACAAGATGCACCAATACGGCATAGAATTAAGAGGTTGAATAAAAAAACGCTCTTTTATTCAACCTCTTTAAACCGGGTAATCATACCGTCTGTTGCCTTTTTCCCTAATTTCTTACAACCAAATAGTTGCTAACGCCCCAGAACCTGTTGGGAGAGGTGATTTTTATTGTTATTGTCTGGTCATCCTCCTTTATCAATGTATAACTGTCTGACGGATGTGTAGAGAGAATCTTTATGCTTTTCCTGCCTGTTGGGATTGAGCTAAGCTCCCTCTTGTCTGCCCTTACAAACAACTCCGAATCAAAATCGCTGTCCATAAGTTTTTTCTTACCAAACAGACCGTTTTTGGTCATGACACCAGCATCTTTAAGATCTTTCTGACTTGCTATGCAGTACCATACCCTGTTAAGGTCTGCATCCTGCCTCTGTATTGTCTCCGTCTGTTTCTTAGAGGTCTCGCTCATCTGTGAAAGGTCTGTATTAAGTTTGTCAACAGTACCGGTAAGCTCGGCAATCTTTATGTTCTTCCTGCCCAACTCCTCTGTAAGAGTAGCAACAAGCTCAGATTTTTCTTCAAGTTCCTTCTGAAGCCTCTCTATTGTAGCCCTCAATGTCTTGTTCTCTTTTCCACTCTTGCTAAGACGTGCCTCCAATTGTGCAATCTTCTCTTTATTCTGCTCTATAAGCCCCTTAATCTGCGCTACATCGCCGGCAACCTGCTGCTTTTTGGATGCAGACTGCCCCTCAACATTATAGAGGTTATTTCTCACCAACCCCTCTTTCTCTCTTATAGATGCAAAACTATCCTCCACTTCGTTAAGAATATCTATTGTTTCATTATAGTCTGCCTCTAACCTTGCAGACTCACTCAGCAGCGAATCTCTCTGAGCAACAAGAGCCTTGTACTTACCTGAACTTTCAACACAAGAGACTGTTACAACAGATAATAAACCAACTGCCATAATTAAAAGTAAATTTCTTTTCATAATATCAAATTTTAACGTTAACCTATCTCGTAAATATTTAAGCAACCTGTTTTTTAAAAGAGGAGAATGTCTCAAAGGCAAAAGTCATCCTCCTCTTTTACCATCAAATGCATCATTACTTCATGTTCAGGATGTATCAAACCATAAGCCAACGCCTTATAATAACAGTAATTTACTTATTTTTAGTAATTTAACAGATAAACTATATTTAGCACAGGTGTAGAAAACTGTGGAATTCTGTAGACTTCTGTGTAACATTAAAGAGCCTTTCCACACCAATGTGCAAAGTGATACAGCAGCTTTGATATAAAAAAATAAATTTCTATAATTGTGGCTCAATTCCAATACTCAACAGACTATGAGGACAGAGACCAAAGCGAGTATAAAGACTGTATTGCTGCTTGCAATCACCCTGCTGTCTGCAATACTTATCCTTGCCTACTTCCATACCTCCAACAGCCGACTAAAGGTAAACAGAGCTGTTATAGAGAGGGAGCGGAATTCTCTCACACTCATAGACAGTCTTATAAAGGAGACAGACAGAATACAATGTTCCCTACAGGTTCTCCCTACAGACAGAGGGCAATTGCAAGCAAAATCCATTGTACGGAATATTAAAAGGGTAGATAGCATTGCAGACAGATTAAGCAATATCTACAGAGAGGAGGCCTCAAATCTTAAAGAACTGCCGGCTCTGTTATATGCACAATATGAGAACGTAAAGATACTTAATGGGGAATTTAAAGAGAACAGCCTGTTAGAGGAGCTAAGCTCCAAGCTGAAATCTGCAAAAGAGTATAAAGATACATCTGTATATGTAGCGCAGATTAACGATACCGTTGTATCATTACCTCCGCGGAGTGGTTTTTTCAGAAGAGTTGCAGACCTTTTTAAACCTAACAGAGATACTGTGGTATCTGTAAATACCAGATTAGACACAATAAGAAGGGTTGATAAAGACACTCTTAATCTGTTTAATGACGCAGACATTCTGGCAATGGAGGCATTGACAGACTATAACAAGAGCATAGAGAGTATAGTCAAGAGAATAAATGTGGTAATAACTGCAAATAGCAGGCTCTCTTCTAAGATATACGGCATATTGTATAAAATGAACGGCAGGATGCTTGACTCTGTTGCCCAATCTGTCTCTTTAACGGAGAGGGAATCGGGACGTAATTATGCTCTGTCGCTTGCAGGAGGGGTATTGGCGCTTTTAGTTATTGTCTACTTTGCAATAACAATCATAAATGACATAAGGGCCGCACAGAGAGCTTCTCGCGCAATTGAGGATGCAAACAGAAAGATTATGGAGGTAATGGAGAGCAGACACAGACTTATGTTGGCAACATCTCACGACATTAAAAGCCCTCTGAACTCAATAATAGGGTATTTAGATTTTATAGATGAGCATCAGGCAGAGGTGAGCTCCATGAAGAACTCCGCAAAGTACATTCTTGCCCTGTTAGAGAATATGCTTAATTTTTCGAGCATAGAACAGGGAAGCCTTTCTGTTACCACATCTGAGTTTAATATAAATGAGGTTATAACGGAACTCTGCGAGATGTTCAAACCACTTGCAGAGGCAAAACAACTTAAATTTGACTGCAACAGATTGGAAACAGATATTGTAGTGTCCGATGAAATGAAACTGCGCCAGATTCTAATTAACCTTGTATCCAATGCCATAAAGTACACTGCAAAAGGTGGCGTATCTGTATCTGTCTGTGTGGATAATGAAAAAAGCCGTGCCACCTGCAACAACGCCTTTCTTAAAATAGAGGTAAGTGACACAGGGGCAGGTATAGATGAAAAGGATATGGACAAGCTCTTTAAGCCGTTTGTAAGGGTGGAGAAAAACAACAGCATGGCAAAGGGTTCCGGTTACGGTATGTTTGTGGTCAAGGGGCTTATAGAGTTGCTTGGCGGTACTATAAATGTTGTATCGAAGGTAAATGAGGGAACAACATTCATTGTCTCTGTTCCGGTACTGCTTCCTGCTGAAAGCTCGTTTAAGGATAGGCAGAACCATATCAGCTGCAAGCGGATAGTTGTGTTTGATGATGAGCCTGATGTTGTTGAGGTTGTAGCTAATATGTTAGCATCCATTGGGATAGAGGTGGTTGAGGATGATTATGACTGCATCCTTACAGATATGGATATGTGTCAGATAACCGGTTTGGACGTGCTCTCCTCCGCTAACGGCATACCTGTGGTGCTGATGTCGGGAAGAGGAGATATAACAGAGGAGAGTGCAAAGAATGACGGGTTTGCCGCCTTTATACCAAAACCTGTAACTATTGAGGGATTAAAGAGGGTTTTTAACTGTAATATATTGTAATATATAATTTAGAAGTCAATTTAATTAGACATTTTATGCTTAAACATATTGTAATGTGGAAATTTAGAGACGGTGCAAATGGCAAAAGTGCACATGAGCATGCCGTTTGGATGAAAAAGCATCTTGAGGCTCTTGTTGGAGTTGTACCACAGATCAGATCTTTAGAGGTTGGGGTAAATGAGATTCCTACAGAGAACTCCTTTGATGCTGTTCTTACCGTCTGTTTTGACAATGCAGAAGACCTTAAAAGGTATAAGATTCATAACGAGCACAAAGTGATATCTGAATACTGTAAAGAGGTTAGGACCGCAAGATATGCCGTAGATTATTTTACAGAGTAGTTTCTGATTAGTACAGCTTGTGTATCAGACTTATACCGTCTCTCAACGGGATAATGACATTCTCTAACTGAGGGTCTTCATCTACCATTCTGTTAAACTCCAGAATGCCCTGTGTCTGCGCATCGTTGCTTATCTTGTCTGCGTACACCTTGCCGTCCCACAGCACATTGTCCCCTATTATCCATCCTCCCGGCAAGAGAAGTTCCTTTACAGCCAACAGATATTGGGGATATTCCCTTTTGTTGGCATCTATAAAGACAAGGTCGTACCTCCTGCCCTCCTCTTTAAACTGCTCCATAATCTGCAGCGCATCTCCAATATGAAGCTCTATCTTTCCGCTTACCCCTGCCTTTTCGTATGCCTGCAGAATAAGATCCTCCAACTCATCATTTATCTCAAGTGAATCCATTTTCCCCCCCCCTGATAATCCCGATGCAAGACATATTGATGAGTACCCTGTAAACACCCCCAGCTCTAAAATGCGTTTTGGCCGTATCATCTTTGATATAAGCTCAAGCAACTTTCCCTCTATGCTTCCGCACAGCATACGGGCGTGATTTGTACGCAGGTGTGTCTGTTTTACCACCCACCTGAGCACCTCCTGTGGCTTTGAGCTGTGCTCATAGCTGTAATCGAACATTTTTTCGTCATTTAACATATTGAGCAATATTATTTAAACTATTAAGGAGCTGTTTCTAAAATGAAGCCTATTACTAACGGTATATCAGACGCGAGAATCGTCTTTTGTCAAATATCTCTTTGGCAATATCAAACAGATAATCTGCCGTAAGTTTATCAACAGAGTTTTTGATATCTTCAAAAGAGGCTATTCTATTATAAACCAGCATAGATTTACCCATAGAGAGAACCTGCGACTCTGCATTGTCTAAAGAGATTGAGAGCTGTCCTAAAAACTGTTTCTTCACCTTTTTCAGTTGGCATTCTGTCATAGGTTTTTCCGTTAGCAGATCCAATTCTTTGTCTACCAATTTAATACAATCTTCAAGATACTGTTTGTCACATCCAAAATATATTGTAACCAGCCCTGTATCTGCAAATGGGGTATAGTTTGCCTCTACATTATAAACAAGTCCGTTCTTCTCTCTCAGACTGTAATTAAGCCTGGAATTTGACGACGGTCCTCCCAACATATTTATGAGCATGGCTAATGCCAATCTCCTCTTGCTCAGCCATGAATATGCCGAGGCTCCAACTATACAGTGCACCTGATGACCTTTCTTGTGCACCTCCTTCTCAAATAGTGTCCCCACAGCCAGTTCATCTCCCCTTTGTGGCATCTGCTCCATATCCTGTATACTCTGCTGCATCTGTGTACAGGCTGTCTGCTTGCTCCCGGAATACAACTCCCCCTCCTCTATAAAGAGCAACTCAACAGGCTCGTCTATATATTTTTTCAACTGCCGGTCTACTATTCCGGCTATTGTCTGTCTGCAACTGTTTCCAACCACAGAGATGGCTATATTATCCGGAATAAAGCTGCTCTTTACATAATCTTTGAATGTATCCTGCCTTATTTTGCGTAAAGTCTCCTTTGTTCCCAATATAGGCATAGCCAACTCATGATTGCCAAAGAACAGAGTCTCAAATTCATCGCATATAGCCTCTGCCGGAGAATCTTTATAAGATATTATCTCATCATAGACAACCTCTCTCTCCTTTTTTATCTGCTCATTAGGGAAAATCGAATCAAAAGCCAACTCCATTAAAAGACTTATGGCTTTCTCCAAATCTTCTTTCAAGACAGTTGCATAGATGACCGTCTCCTCCTTTGTTGTATAAGCATTTAGTTCCCCTCCAACATTTTCCAAACAGTTGTTAATGCTTACAGGGCCTCGTTTAGATGTGCCTTTAAAAAGCATGTGCTCTGTAAAATGAGCAAGGCCGTTATACTGCGGAACTTCGTTTCTTGTACCTGTTCCGGCAGTAAGTGCACAATATACAACCGGAGAATCTGTTTTTTTAAGCGCAATCCTTAATCTCTGCATCTATCTGAAATAAATTGGAATCTTTTAGAAGCTCTTTTTTTGTTTGCAAAAATAAGAAACTGTTTCTCAATATAGGACTCAAATAATAAAAATATTCTTACTTTTGTGCTGTATGGATAAATATATAGTATCGGCCAGGAAATACAGACCAAGCAATTTTATGTCGCTTGTAGGCCAGGAGAATATAGCGGTTACACTAAAAAATTCTATAAAGAGAGGTCAGTTAGCGCATGCCTATCTGTTTTGCGGACCGCGTGGAGTTGGAAAAACCAGCACTGCTAGAATCTTTGCCAAGACAATAAACTGCCTTAATCCTACAGAAGAATTGGAACCATGCGGAAAATGCGAGTCTTGTCTCTCGTTTGCAGAGGGGAGGTCGTACTGTATTCATGAGTTGGATGCAGCTTCTAATAACTCCGTAGATGATATTCGCCAGCTTACAGAGCTTGTACGTATTCCACCGCAGATAGGAAAGTACAGTGTATATATAATAGATGAGGTTCACATGCTCTCCGCTGCTGCATTCAATGCATTCCTAAAGACATTGGAAGAACCGCCTGAGTATGCAATATTTATCCTTGCCACAACAGAGAAACATAAGATTCTGCCAACCATACTGAGCAGATGCCAGACATACGACTTCAACCGCATCTCCATAGAGGATATTGTAAAGAACCTTACAGAGATAGCAGATAAGGAGCGTGTTAACATAGATTCTGAATCTCTGCATGTTATAGCGCAAAAGGCAGATGGCGCAATGAGAGATGCACTAACGCTTTTTGACCAGTGCGTAGCTTTCTGCGGCAACAATATCTCATACAGAGAGGTTATACAGAACCTGAATGTCTTGGACTACGACTATTATTTCAGGCTCACAGACTTTGCCCTTAACGGAGATTATGCCTCTGCTCTCATGTTGTTTAACGAGATTCTGTCAAAAGGTTTTAACGCACTCTATTTTGTTGGGGGATTAAGCACCCACCTGAGAGACCTCATGGTTGCAAAAAGCAGTGCAACAGCCTCATTGCTAGAGTTGTCTCCATCCTTAACAGCACAGTACACCGCACAGGCAGCAAACTGTCCGTTGGGATTTCTGTTTAAGGCACTTGAATGTACTACGGCATGTGAAGCAGAATACAGGCAATCCGGCAACCCAAGACTGCTGGTAGAATTTATGCTTATAAAGCTCTCCTCTCTCTCATCCGCTTCTCAAATAAACAGTGATCCTGTGCCGGGTCAAAGTACCCATACAGCACAAGCTACAACTGTACAAACAGTTGCTACACAGCAACAAAAGAGAACAGATGCGGCAGAGCCTGCAAACAGTATTACGGCAGGTCATGCTGAAAATGTAGCAACAGAGCCTGTAAAGGATATTACTACAGAACCGGCCAAAGAGGTTGTAACAGAGCCTGTGCAACAGAGAACAAAAGAGGAGTCAAAGCTATCCGGAGGATTCTCTATAAAGGGGATACTTAATAAGGTACAGAAAGAGGAGAAAGCACAAAAAGCGGCAAACGAGACAGATAAAGAGCATCCGGATACAACAGACAAGCCATTAGCCCAAAGTGAGATAGATACCGCATGGCAAAAATTGGCACAAGACAAAAGCAACCCTCCGCGATTGGCATCTGCCGTAAAGAAGATGAACCCGCATCTCTTGGAGGATGGCGTTACAATAGAATTTTATGTTGAAAATGCCACTCAAAAGAGCTGGATGGAGAAAAACAAGCTTTTCCAGTACCTCTCTTTTCTACAAAAAGAGCTGTCTAACAGTAAAATACAACTTGCAATAAAGATAAGGGAGATTCCGCAGCAGGAGCGTAAACTATATATGCCGCAAGAGAAGGCAGAATATCTCTTGAAACATAATCCGGAGCTTGTGAATTTAAGCAGGGATTTAGATTTGGAAATAAAGTAAACGACTTACAGAGATGAGATTATACTGTACAGATCTTGTAAAGAAATATGGTGCCCGCACAGTAGTAAAAGGGGTATCGTTTGATGTTGAACAGGGTGAGATTGTAGGTCTTCTTGGCCCTAACGGAGCAGGAAAGACAACCAGTTTCTACATGATAACCGGGCTGATAAAGCCAAACGGCGGCAGAATCTTCCTGGATGACGAGGATATTACAGAACTGCCTATGTACAAACGATCTCAAAAGGGGCTTGGCTATCTTGCCCAGGAAGCATCTGTCTTTAGACATCTCAGCGTGGAGGACAACATTATGTCTGTAATGGAACTTTCATCGTTAAGTAAATCTGCAAGAAAAGAACGGCTTGAATATCTGATTAAAGAGTTCAGTCTCGAAAAGGTGAGAAAGAGCTACGGGATACAACTCTCAGGAGGAGAAAGGAGACGTTGCGAAATTGCACGCGCCCTTGCCGTAGACCCCAAATTCATCCTCTTGGATGAACCTTTTGCCGGAGTAGACCCAATTGCCGTTGAGGATATACAGCATATCATTGCCAAACTAAAGACTAAGAATATTGGGATTATCATAACAGACCACAACGTACACGAGACATTGGCTATTACAGACAGAGCCTATCTGCTTTATGACGGGAGCATACTTGAGAGTGGAACGGCAGAACAGCTTGCAAACAATCCAGAGGTGAGAAGAAAGTATCTTGGCCAGAACTTTGAATTGCGTAAGGCAGTCCTGCATGAGCGCAAAGAGGGTTAGACACCGCTCTTTGCAACTCTTTCATATTCCTCTTTATCTATGATAGAGCAGGTAGCATTGAAAACCGCGCCAATCTCTACCGCTATTCTTGCCGTTTTAAGAATACCGATGAACGTTGATTTGGATTTGAATGACGTAATATCCGCAGCTGTTATATTCCCGTCTACCTTACCATATATATCTGCACACATGCAGATGATATCCCCCTTTATATAAGCATTTTCGCCCAATACCAACTTACCCTGCGTCAGTAAATTCCCTTCGACTACCCCATCTATTCTAATATCTGATGCAGTAATAATGTTCCCCTTGATTTCGGCTCCTGTAGAGAGTCTGCATACCTCATTTACCTGCGGTTGTTGTTCATTTTTTGTCATATTATAACAAACTTAGTATATATTTTTTCTAACAATGAACAGCCTCTCCATGAGCGACAGCTGCTGCCTCCATTATAGCCTCGCTCATTGTAGGATGAGGATGTACAGATTTTATAAAATCCTTTGCCGTAGCTCCAAGATTACGGGCAACTACTATTCCCGATATCATCTCTGTAGCATTCGCTCCAACTATATGCGCACCAAGAATTTTGTCTGTCTTGGAGTCTATAACCAATTTTACAAAACCATCTCTCTCCCCTGCCGCTGTTGCTTTTCCGCTGGCAGTAAATGGGAATTTACCCACTTTATAATCAATGCCTGCCTCCTTAGCCCTCTTCTCCGTCATTCCAACAGATGCAATCTCCGGTGATGTATATGTTGCACCCGGAATATTGCCGTAGTCAATAGGTTTCACCTCTTTGCCGGCAATCATCTCCACACAGGCAATAGCCTCTGCAGAAGCAACATGTGCCAGTGCAGGAGTAGGAATAACATCTCCAATTGCATAGATACCGGGAACATTTGTCATATATGCTCCATCAACAAGGATTTTTCCCCTTTCGGTTTTTACTCCAAGCCTCTCTAACCCAAGATTCTCTATATTGGCCTTGACTCCAACCGCAGAGAGAACCTTTTCCACTTTCAGTTCAACCTCCCCCTTTTTGGTATCTATTTTAAGGGTACAGCCGTCACCTGTTGTATCAACAGCCTTTACTCCGGCAGAGGTCATGACCTTAACCCCCATTTTGCGGAAACTTCTGCTTATTTGTGCAGCAACCTCCTCATCCTCGAGAGGTACAAGCTGATCCATATACTCTATGATATGCACCTCAGAGCCCATTGAGCTGTAAAAGAATGCAAACTCGCTGCCAATAGCTCCGGAACCGATGATTGCAATACTTGCCGGTATAGTGTTGGGAATCAGGGCGTTCTTATATGAGAGAATCTTCTCGCCATCTATAGGGGCAAACGGAAGAGCATTAGGTCTTGCTCCCGTTGCAATTATTATATGCTTGGCTTCTACAGTCTCCTCCGAACCATCCTCCTTTTTAACACAGACTGTTTTGGGAGCTGTGATCTCGGCAGTCCCCTTAATGACAGTAACATTATTCTTCTTAAAAAGGAACTCTATACCTTTGCTCATCTGTTCAGATACCCCACGTTCTCTCTCAACAACCTTTTTTATATCGGGAACAATGGTAACTCCCTCGCTCATCTCTATACCATAATCTGGAAGATGCTTTGTATAGTTGTACACCTGAGCACTCTTTAAAAGAGCTTTTGTTGGAATACAACCCCAGTTAAGACATACACCGCCCAATTCTGCACGCTCTATTACAGCTGTACTGAATCCTAATTGAGATGCTCTTATAGCAGCAACATACCCTCCCGGACCTGCACCAATTACAACAACATCATATCTGTTTTCCATATAATTTATCTGTTAATTCGTTATCTTTCAATAATTTATAGTTTGAATTCCCTATTCCATACGTCCGTGGCAGTTTTTGTATTTCTTTCCGCTGCCACAAGGACATGGGTCATTTCTTCCAACCCTCTTCTCTACATGAACAGGAGCCTGAGTCCTTGGTTCTCCTGAGTTTGTAGCAAGTTCAGAACGACTGGTTCTGAGGTTATTCATCTCATCTCTCCTTCTTGGAGCATCCTCCCTTACCTTAACTGCCTCCTGCGCATCCTGCCTGAGCGGAATCTGTGCTCGGACAAGGAATGTGATTACATCTCTGCTTATCTTTTCGAGCACACCCTTAAACAGATTGAAACTCTCAAACTTATAGATTAAAAGCGGATCTTTCTGCTCGTATGTAGCATTCTGTACCGACTGTTTAAGGTCATCCATATCCCTTAAATGCTCTTTCCAATACTCATCTATCATTACAAGAGTTATTGTCTTGGCCAAAGCCCTTGTAACCTCCCTGCCGGCTGTATCGTGAGCCTTTCTAAGGTTGATTATAAGCTGCAACATCTTGTGCCCGTCTGAAATTGGAATTGCAATATTCTGGTATGTTGCACTCTGGGTTGTATATATCTGCTCTATGATAGGCAAAGAGAGCTTTATCATAGCTTCGCCTCTTCTTGCTATAGCCTCCTTAACTGCGGTCTCTATCCTCTCTGCCAACTGATCCGTATTGCAGTCCTCAAAAAACTTCTCGTCAAAATTAGGCTCTATAGAGATTTTTGCAAGTTCCAAAGAGAATCCGGAGTAGTCAAACTCATCCTTCTTCTGCGCCATGATTTCTGCGTAGTCTGAGATCATGTTCATAAGGTCTACCTCTATCCTCTCTCCGTAAAGGGCATTCCTCCTTCTGTTGTAGATAACCTCTCTCTGAGAATTCATCACATCATCATACTCCAATAACCTCTTACGGATTCCAAAGTTGTTCTCCTCTACCTTACGCTGTGCTCTCTCTATTGATTTTGAAAGCATTGAGTGTTGCAACACCTCACCCTCTTTCATTCCCATGTGGTCTACAACCTTTGCTATCCGTTCAGAACCAAACAGCCTCATAAGATTATCCTCAAGAGATACATAGAAGTTAGATGAACCGGGGTCTCCCTGACGTCCGGCACGACCTCTGAGCTGTCTGTCTACACGTCTCGAATCGTGTCTCTCCGTTCCTATTATTGCCAAACCGCCTTTCTCCCTAACTCCCGGGCCAAGTTTTATATCTGTACCACGGCCCGCCATGTTGGTTGCAATCGTTACGGCTCCCGGTTGTCCTGCCTCGGCAACAACCTCTGCCTCCTTTGCATGTTGCTTGGCATTCAACACATTATGCTTTATTCCCCTTAATTTGAGAATACGGCTCAAAAGCTCCGATATTTCAACGGAAGTGGTACCCACAAGTACCGGTCTCCCCTCCTTTTGCAGCTCTATAATCTTCTCAACAACAGCGTTATATTTATCTTTTTTTGTCTTGTAGATAAGATCGTCTCCATCTATCCTTATTACAGGACGGTTGGTTGGAATGGTAACCACATCCAATTTATAGATAGACCAGAACTCCCCTGCCTCTGTCTCCGCAGTACCGGTCATACCTGCCAACTTGTGGTACATTCTAAAATAGTTCTGCAGTGTAATAGTTGCAAATGTCTGAGTAGCAGCTTCAACCTTAACATTCTCCTTAGCCTCAATAGCCTGGTGCAGCCCCTCTGAATATCTTCTTCCCTCCAATATACGTCCTGTCTGCTCATCAACAATCTTAACCTTGTTGTCCATAACAACATACTCAACATCCTTCTCAAACATTGCATACGCTTTAAGCAACTGGTTAACAGTATGTACTCGCTCAGATTTAAGGGCATAATCCGTGAGCAGCTCATCCTTCTTGCTTAATTTTTCATCGGGACTCAAATTGCTCTTCTCTATCTCTGCCACCTCATTTCCAACATCGGGCATTACAAAGAAAGAGGGATCGCTAACAAGCTTTGCTATATATTCGTTACCCTTATCTGTAAGCTCCACAGACCTCTGTTTCTCATCTATCACAAAATAGAGAGGGTCTGTAATTATGTGCATCTGCTTGTTGTTGTCCTGAATATAGATATTCTCTGTGTTCAGCATAAGCTGTTTTATCCCCGGCTCGCTCAGATATTTAATAAGCTGGTTGTATTTTGGGAGCGCCTTGTAGGTTCTGTACAATATCTTTGCCCCCTCCTCTTTATTTCCTTGAGATATAAGCTTTTTAGCCTCTGCAAGCATCTGTGTTGCCTCCCCTTTCTGGAGATTGTACAAACGCTCTACAAGCGGCTTGAACTCTGCAAACTGCTGGTCATCCCCTTTTGGTACAGGTCCCGATATGATAAGCGGCGTTCTTGCGTCATCTATAAGGACAGAGTCTACCTCATCTACAATGGCGTAATGATGCTTTTTCTGCACAAGATCATCGGGACTTGTTGCCATATTATCTCTAAGGTAATCAAATCCGAACTCGTTGTTTGTACCAAAGGTGATATCTGAACGGTATGCTTTCTTTCTCCCCTCCGAATTTGGCTGATGCTTGTCTATACAGTCTACAGTAAGGCCGTGGAACTGATACAGAGGACCCATCCACTCCGAGTCTCGTTTAGACAGATAGTCATTTACCGTTACAACATGAACACCCTTCCCTGCAAGAGCATTCAGAAACACCGGCAGTGTTGCAACCAATGTCTTACCCTCTCCGGTAGCCATCTCCGCAATCTTTCCCTGGTGCAGTACAATACCGCCAATAAGCTGTACATCATAGTGAACCATATCCCAGGTAACCATGTTTCCCCCAGCCATCCAGCTGTTCTTCCAGATTGCATTTTCCCCCTCTATTCTAACATAATCTACCTTTGTACTTAAATCCCTGTCTGCATCTGTAGCCTTAACAACAATCTCCTCACACTCCTTAAATCGCCTTGCCGTTGATTTCATCACGGCAAACGCATCGGGAAGTACCTCATTGAGAACCTCCTCTATCTTGTCATCTATCTGTTTTGTAAGTTTGTCAACCTCTGTAGCTATCTTCTCCTTCTCCTGAGGCTCCATCTCCCCTGTCTCAAGCTGCTGCCTCAAACCTCTCTTCTTCTCCTCGTCTGTGGCAATACGGTCTGCTATTACTCTCTTTATCTCCTGCGCTTTTTCTCTTAGTTGGTCATCTGAATAGGCATCTATAACATCATACGCTGCCAATGTCCTATCTAAAATAGGCTTAATCATTTTATAATCTCTCTCTGCCTTTGAACCAAATAATTTCTTTAGAATACTCGAAAACGATCCCATTATCTATATCTGTTTTAATTTTTATAATTCAACCCGGTAACATCTTTTTTGTTCATATAAACAATCTGCAAATATAATAATATTGTTGAAGAAAGTAGTATTTTTGTCCCCTCATAACGGTATAGACAATACTCGGAAATGAGAAATATTTAATTAACGATATGGCTATAATAAAAGATTTAAGAGGGTTCAGTCCCAAAATAGGCAAAAACTGCTTTTTGGCAGAAAATTGCGTTATAGTTGGCGATGTTACCATTGGCAACGACTGCAGCATCTGGTACAGTACTGTTCTGCGCGGAGATGTAAACACAATAAAGATTGGAGACAGAGTTAATATTCAAGATGGCGCTGTCCTGCACACTCTGTATCAACGTTCCGTATGCGAGATTGGCAACGATGTATCTGTTGGGCACAATGCAATAATCCACGGGGCAAAAGTTGGCAACAACGTGCTTGTTGGCATGGGGGCAGTTTTAATGGATAATGTTGTGGTTCCCAATAATACAATCATTGCTGCAGGAGCTGTAGTACTCAGCAACAGCATACTTGAACCGGGAATCTACGCAGGAGTTCCTGCCAAGAAGGTAAAAGATGCCTCCGAGTCTATTGGCGCAGCCGCCCACAAGAACGCCCAAGGATACCTTATGTATAAAGATTGGTATAAAGATTCAAGTAGCTATAAAGATACAGATTTGGAGATATAAAAAATATGGAGACGATTGCAGGATTTGCATCGTCTCCATTAAACATATAGTTCTGTCTGATTATTCTGCCAAGCTGATAGCACCTACAGGACAAACGCCGGCACAAGTACCGCAGTCTGTACACATATCAGGATTGATTGAATAGATATCGCCAGAAGAAATTGCTCCAACAGGACACTCATCTATGCATGTTCCGCAAGCAGCGCAATCATTTGAAATTTTGTAAGCCATGTTTCTTATTAATTTTATTCGTTAAACTTTGGCAAATATAACAAATAGTTTTCTATAACAATAGAATAATATTATTACATTTTCTGTTTACCAGTATAAAACCCTATATATCAGCTACTTACTATTAATAATAAATAAAATAAGGCACATATATAATATACATAATGGCGGCCAAGATTATTAGCCGCCATTATTACATTATTAGTGTAATACAATTATCAATATCCGAAAATATCCTTTAATGTCAGGTATTTAATCTTACCGTACTTCTGCGGATCTAAACTCTTAAGGTCTAAATCATTCTTGTCTCCAAGAATTCCAATACGATATTTTCTGCCCTTGATAGTCTCCTGCTGGAATTTTACAACATCCTCAAGTGTAAGATTCTGCACCTTTTCAAACAGAACCTTATCGGGAGTCTCTGTTAGATTAAGCTCCTC
>CAVHKR010000017.1:0-15730 GCA_963636615.1 Acutalibacteraceae bacterium
CGTCACTATGCTCACGTTGACTGTCCGGGTCACGCCGACTATGTAAAGAACATGGTTACAGGTGCCGCTCAGATGGATGGTGCTATCTTGGTTGTTGCTGCTACTGACGGTCCTATGCCTCAGACACGTGAGCACATCCTTCTTGCACGTCAGGTAAACGTTCCAAAGATCGTTGTATTCCTGAACAAAGTAGATATTGTTGATGACCCTGAGATGATTGACCTTGTTGAGATGGAGGTTCGTGAACTTCTTAGCTTCTACAACTTTGACGGTGACAACACCCCTATCATCCGCGGTTCAGCTCTTGGAGCTCTTAACGGCGACCCACAGTGGGAGGCTAAGATTATGGAGCTTATGGATGCAGTTGACGAGTATATTCCACTTCCTCCACGTGACAACGAGAAACCTTTCCTAATGCCTGTTGAGGATGTATTCTCTATCACAGGCCGTGGTACAGTTGCTACCGGTAGAATTGAGACAGGTGTTATCAAGGTTGGTGAGGAGATTCAGATTATCGGTCTTGGCGAGGAGCCTAAGAAATCAACCGTTACCGGAGTTGAGATGTTTAGAAAACTTCTCGATGAGGGTGAGGCCGGAGATAACGTAGGTTTGCTTCTTCGTGGTATAGACAAGAAAGAGATTAAGAGAGGTCAGGTTATTGCTAAACCTGGTACAATCACTCCTCATAAGAAATTCCAGGCTGAGATTTACGTTCTTAAGAAAGAAGAGGGTGGACGTCACACTCCATTCCATAACAAATATCGTCCTCAGTTCTTCATTCGTACATTGGATGTAACAGGAGAGATTCTTCTTCCAGAGGGTGTAGAGATGGTTATGCCAGGCGATAACGTTACAATTACAGTAGAGCTTATCTACCCTGTAGCTATTAACGAGGGTCTACGTTTTGCAATCCGTGAGGGTGGTAGAACAGTAGGAGCAGGCCAGGTAACCAAGATTTTGGAATAATCAGATTCTAATATAAAAACTATCATCACCGATTGATGATGATAGTTTTTTATAGGGACATAGTTCAAGGGTAGAATAGTGGTCTCCAAAACCATTGATGGGCGTTCGAATCGCTCTGTCCCTGCTAACCAAAAGTTACGATTTGGTTGTTTAATCAGGTAACACAAAAGCTTCCATTTGTAGTTATCATAATTAAAATGATATGAACAGAATAGCTTTGTATTTTAAAGAGTCGTACAACGAACTTACCAAAAAAGTGAGTTGGCCTACATGGTCTCAACTCCAGAGCTCAGCTATACTTGTTATGGTAGCTTCCGTGATTATTGCAGCTGTTGTCCTTGTAATGGACTTTTCTTTTGAGAACATTATGAAGGCCATTTATAACATGTTATATTAATCATGGCAAACACACCTACAGACTGGTATGCACTCAGAGTTTTCTCCAGTGCCGAGAAAAGAGTAAAGGAATATATCGAAAACGAAATAGAGAGGCTCAACCTCTCCTCTTCTGTTTCCAAGATTCTCATTCCTACAGAGAAGATTTTTCAGGTAAAGAACGGTAAAAAAGTCAATTCTGAAAAACTTTTATACCCCGGATACCTCTTTATAGAGGCAGCAATGACCAAAGAGGTCTATTCTGCAATAAAGAGTGTAAACGGAGTTGTGGATATAATGGGAACCAAGGATAAGGCTATTCCTCTAAGACCGGCAGAGATAAGGCAGATTCTGCAGCAGGTAGATGAGTCTATGGAGAAAGATGAAGAGAACATGACTCCGTTTATTAAGGGAGAAAAGGTAAAGGTTACAGATGGCCCTTTCAAAGATTTCAACGCAGTAATTGAGGAGGTCTTGGATGACAAGAAGAAACTTAAAGTAAGCGTAATGATCTTTGGCAGAAAGACAATAGTAGAGCTAAATTTTGTTCAAATAGTAAAAGTATAAAACATAATTATTATGGCTAAAGAAATTGCCGCATTCATTAAATTGCAGATTAAAGGCGGAGCCGCCAATCCATCACCTCCTGTAGGACCGGCGCTTGGTTCAAAAGGTGTGAACATTATGGATTTCTGCAAGCAATTTAATGCTCGTACTCAAGACAAGGCCGGTAAGGTATTGCCAGTGATTATTACAGTTTTCAGTGATAAGTCATTTACTTTCGTAGTTAAACAACCACCGGTAGCCGTTCAATTGAAGGAGGCTGCCAAGATACAGTCTGGTTCTGCGGAGCCAAACCGTAAGAAGGTTGCAACTATAACTTGGGATCAGGTTCGCGCAATAGCACAAGACAAAATGCCGGATATGAACGCATTTACTCTAAAGTCTGCGATGAGCATGGTAGCAGGTACAGCAAGAAGTATGGGTATTAATGTGGAAGGAACATTTCCTGCCGATGTAAAATAAAATCACACGCACATGAGCAAGCTTACAAAGAATCAAAAAACAGCTGAAGCAAAGGTAGAGGCTGGCAAAGAGTACAAGCTTACTGAGGCTTGCGAACTTGCAAAAGCAACAAGCTTTACCAAGTTCGACGCATCGGTTGACATTGCTGTTCGCTTGGGAGTTGACCCACGTAAGGCCAACCAGATGGTTCGTGGCGTAGTGACACTTCCTCACGGAACAGGAAAGCAGACCCGCGTATTGGTACTATGTACTCCCGATAAAGAGAACGAGGCTAAAGAGGCCGGAGCAGACTTTGTTGGGTTGGACGAATATATAGACAAAATAAAGGGCGGATGGACAGATGTTGATGTAATTATCTGTACCCCGTCTGTTATGGCTAAGATAGGTGCTATTGGTAGGATACTCGGACCTCGAGGCCTTATGCCAAACCCTAAGACAGGTACTGTTACCATGGAGATAGGACAGGCAGTTAAGGAGGTTAAAGCAGGTAAAATTGACTTTAAAGTTGACAAGCAAGGTATTGTTCACAGCAGCATTGGAAAGGTATCATTTGATGCCAAACAACTCTCTGAGAACGCTGCCGAGTTCCTCAACACAATTGTAAAACTTAAACCTCAGGCACTTAAAGGGACATATATAAAGAGTATCTACATCTCTTCTACAATGGGCCCCGGTATTTGTATTGATAGCAAGACCTTTGGTGCTGCTGAATAAAAAATAATCTGTTATGAGAAAAGAAGAAAAAGTACAAATTATTGAAAACATAGCAGCGCGCCTTGAGGAGACCCCTAATTTTTATGTGACCAACATTGAAGGACTCAATGCAGAACTCACATCAAAATTGCGTCGTGCTTGCTTTGAGAAACAGATAAAACTTGTTGTAGTTAAGAATACCATTTTCTACAAAGCTTTGGAGCAGAAAGGTATTGAAGACTATCAACAATTTGCCCCTATCTTAAAAGGTTCCTCTGCAATAATGTTTACAAGCGTTGGCAACGCTCCTGCGAAGCTTATCAAAGAATTCAGCAAGGAAGCAAATGGAAAGCCGGAGCTTAAAGGTGCGTTGGTAGACAACTGCATATACGTTGGAGCAGAAAATCTTGAGACTTTGGTTAACATCAAATCTAAAGAGGAGCTTATTGGAGATATCATTGGATTACTGCAATCGCCTGTTAAGAACGTTATTTCAGCTCTTTCATCCCAGAGTGGAGGTAAGATTGCAGGCATCGTAAAAACTTTATCAGAAAAAGAGTAAATATAATAATAACACATAAAAATTAGAAATCATGGCAGATATCAAAAAATTTGCGGAAGAGTTAGTGAATCTATCTGTAAAAGATGTACAGGAACTTGCTAAAGTTCTTAAAGAGGAATACGGGATTGAGCCTGCTGCTGCTGCCGTTGCTGTTGCTGCCGGCCCTGCTGCCGGTCCTGCTGCTGCAGCTGAGCAGACAGAGTTTGATGTAATCCTAAAATCAGCCGGTCAGGCAAAACTACAGATCGTTAAGGTTGTAAAAGAGATTACCGGTCTTGGTCTTAAAGAGGCTAAAGAGTTGGTAGACGGTGCACCTAAGGCTGTTAAGGAGAAAGTCTCTAAAGCCGAGGCTGATCAGATTAAGGCACAACTTGAAGAAGCCGGAGGAGAAGTTGAAGTTAAATAAACTTCTCTCCCCGTCAAACGGGAAATAGTCAGGTTTAGAGCTAATTATGGCTCTAAACCTTTTTGTCGTTTTTTTAAGTTTATTCTCAACCAACCCTAAAGCAATGTCGCAAACAACAAATAATCAGCGGATTACATTCGCGACTTCCAAATCACTTTTAGAGTATCCGGATTTTCTGGAAGTACAGCTTAAATCCTTCAAAGACTTTTTTCAATTAGATACTACTGCCGAAAACAGAAAAAACGAGGGTTTATACAAAGTCTTTCAGGAGGTATTTCCAATAACCGATACCAGAAATAATTTTGTTCTCGAATTTATAGACTATTTCATAGATCCTTCCCGCTATTCAATGGATGAATGTTTAGACAGGGGACTCACCTACTGCGTACCATTGAAAGCAAAACTGAAACTATACTGTACAGATCCGGAACACGAAGATTTTGACACTGTTATTCAAGACGTATACCTTGGAGCCATCCCATACATGACCCCAAGAGGAACATTCATAATCAACGGCTCAGAGCGCATCATAGTATCGCAGTTACACCGTTCTCCCGGCGTTTTCTTTGGACAGAGCATGCACGCCAACGGCACAAAACTGTACTCAGCCAGAATAATACCTTTCAAAGGCTCATGGATTGAGTTTGCTACAGACATAAACAACGTCATGTACGCATACATAGACAGAAAGAAAAAATTGCCTGTAACAACACTGCTTAGAGCTATCGGATTTGAGAGCGACAAGGAGATATTAGACATATTCGGCCTTGCAAACGAGGTAAAAGTAACCAAAGCAAACCTAAAGAAATGTATCGGCTGCAAGTTGGCAGCCAGAGTCCTAAAGACATGGAACGAGGATTTCGTAGATGAAGATACAGGAGAGGTTGTTTCCATTGAGCGTAACGATATTATCGTAGATAGAGAGACAGAGATAACGGAAGACAACATAGATGAGATATTGGAATCCGGTGTAAGCACCATATTGGTACACAAGGATGACCCTTCTACTAATGAATACGCCATTATCCACAACACTCTGCAAAAGGACCAGACAAATACTGAGATCGAAGCTATTAGATTTACATACAGGCAGTTAAGAAGTTCAGAACCACCAGACGATGCAACCGCAAGAGATGTAATTGACAAGCTCTTCTTCTCAGACAAACGTTACGACCTTGGAGATGTAGGACGTTACCGTCTCAACAGAAAACTTAATCTCAGCACACCTGCAGATGTAAGGGTACTTACAAAGGCAGACATCATTGAGATTATAAGATATTTGATTCAGCTTATAAACGGTAAGGCTACCGTAGATGATATAGACCACCTTAGTAACCGTCGTATAAGAACAGTTGGTGAACAGTTGGCAAACCAGTTCAGCGTTGGTCTTGCACGTATGGCAAGAACAATAAGAGAAAGAATGAATGTGAGAGACAATGAGGTATTTACCCCAATTGACCTCATAAACGCAAAGACACTCTCATCGGTTATCAATTCGTTCTTTGGAACAAGTCAGTTGTCTCAGTTCATGGATCAGACTAATCCGTTGGCAGAGATGACCCACAAGAGAAGACTTTCTGCTTTGGGTCCGGGAGGACTTTCCAGAGATCGTGCTGGATTTGAGGTTAGGGATGTGCACTACACCCACTATGGCCGTCTGTGTCCTATTGAGACACCGGAAGGACCTAACATTGGCCTTATCTCCTCTCTCTGCGTGTATGCCAGAATAAACGATCTCGGTTTCATAGAGACCCCATATAGAAAGGTGAATAACGGTAAAGTAGATATGTCTCCTGCAGGCTGCGTTTACATGAGCGCAGAAGAGGAGGAGGATAAGATGGTGGCACAGGCAAATGCTCATTTAGACAGCGAGGGCAATCTTACAGATGAGCGTATCAAATGCCGTCTCGAAGCAGATTATCCTGTTGTAGGGAAGGATGAGGTAGACCTTATGGACGTTGCTCCAAACCAGATTGCATCAATTGCCGCATCACTTATCACATTCCTTGAGCATGACGATGCTAACCGTGCATTAATGGGTTCTAACATGATGAGACAGGCAGTTCCTTTAATATCGCCTGAGGCTCCTATTGTAGGAACAGGTCTCGAAGGCCCTGTTGTTAAGGACTCACGTACCCAGATTTCTGCAGAAAAAGACGGAGAGATAGTATATGTAGATGCCAATCAGATTCACATCAGATACGAGCGTACTGAGGATGAGAAATTTGTAAGTTTCGACCCTGAGATAACAGTCTACAATCTGCCTATCTACCGCAAGACAAATCAGAGCACTTCTATAATGCTCAAACCAACTGTAAGGAAAGGAGATCATGTTACCAAAGGTCAGATACTTACAGAAGGATATGCAACTCAGAACGGAGAGCTTGCTCTTGGAAGAAACCTTAAAGTTGCATATATGCCTTGGAAAGGGTACAACTTTGAGGATGCTATTGTATTGTCTGAAAGAATTATAAGAGAGGATATATTCACATCTATCCACGTGGATGAATATATAATGGAGGTGAGAGATACCAAACGCGGAATGGAAGAGCTTACATCAGACATTCCTAACGTAAGTGAGGATGCCACCAAGGATCTTGACTCTAACGGTATTATTAGGGTTGGTGCCAACGTTGAGCCGGGTGACATTCTTATAGGTAAGATTACCCCTAAGGGTGAGAGTGATCCCTCTCCAGAGGAGAAACTTCTTAGAGCAATCTTTGGCGACAAAGCCGGTGATGTAAAGGATGCTTCACTCAAAGCCTCACCATCTTTATCGGGAACAATAATAGGCAAGAGGCTTTTTACGCGTGTAGGCAAAGAGGGGTCAGGTAAAAAGGTAAAGAGCAATACAAAGGCTCAGATACAGGCTGCAGAGGATGACTTTAACCGCAAGGCCGGTGAGTTGAGGTCTAAATTCCTTGACAAACTGATGGTTCTTGTAAAGGGCAAGGAGTCTCACGGTGTAAGCGACCTATACGGTGTTGAGCTTATTGCCAAGGGGAACAAGTTTAGTTTTGAGACCCTTGAAACATTGGATTATGAGAATATCAATCCGGTAAACTGGACCTCGGACGCTCATACCAACGAGATGATAAAAGCTCTTGTAAACAACTATCTTATAGCTCATAAGGAGTACGATGCAGAACTTAAGAGGATTAAATACAACCTTACCATTGGAGACGAACTTCCAACCGGTATAATGCAGCTTGCCAAGGTGTATGTTGCCAAGAAGAGAAAGATTAGAGTTGGAGACAAAATGGCAGGTAGACATGGAAACAAAGGTATTGTTGCCAAGGTTGTAAGAGATGAAGATATGCCGTTCCTCGATGACGGGACATTGGTAGACATTGTACTGAATCCTCTTGGAGTGCCTTCTCGTATGAATTTGGGACAGATTTATGAAGCTGTATTGGGATGGGCCGGTAAAGAGCTTGGACTTAAATTCGCAACCCCTATCTTTGACGGTGCTACCTTAGAGGATATATGCGAATACACAGACAAGGCAGGCCTGCCAAGATACGGCAAGACATATCTGAGAGACGGTGGTACTGGGGAATACTTTGACCAGCCTGCTACAGTAGGTGTTACCTATATGATTAAATTGGGTCACATGGTAGATGACAAGATGCACGCACGTTCTATTGGACCTTACTCCCTCATTACCCAGCAACCGTTGGGAGGTAAGGCACAATTCGGAGGCCAGAGATTTGGAGAGATGGAGGTTTGGGCACTTGAAGCATTTGGAGCATCAAATGTTCTTCAGGAGATTCTTACTATTAAGTCTGACGATGTTACCGGAAGGTCAAGAGCATACGAGGCTATAGTAAAAGGAGATCCAATGCCAACACCGGGTATTCCGGAATCACTGAATGTATTGCTTCACGAACTAAGAGGTCTTGGACTCAGCGTGAATTTGGATTAATTGTTAATAAATAGAAATCACAATAATATGTCTTTTAAGAAAGAG
Source organism: Acutalibacteraceae bacterium (assembly GCA_963636615.1). GTDB lineage: Bacteria > Bacteroidota > Bacteroidia > Bacteroidales > UBA932 > Egerieousia. The sequence goes on from CAVHKR010000017.1 coordinate 7,999, forward strand.
ATTAAGGTTAAAAGCAATTTCAACCGAATTAGCATAGGATTGGCTTCACCCGAGGAGATTTTAGAGAGATCATCGGGAGAGGTTCTAAAGCCTGAGACTGTCAACTACCGTACCTATAAACCAGAGAGAGACGGACTTTTCTGCGAAAGAATCTTTGGACCATCCAAAGACTACGAGTGCCATTGCGGAAAATACAAGAGAATCCGTTACAAAGGGATTATCTGCGACCGTTGCGGAGTAGAGGTAACAGAGAAGAAGGTTCGTAGAGAGAGAATGGGGCACATAACCCTTACCGTTCCTGTAGCGCATATATGGTATTTCCGTTCAACACCAAACAAGATAGGTTATCTGCTTGGTATCCCTTCCAAGAAGTTGGATACTATAGTATATTACGAAAAGTATGTGGTTATCCAGCCGGGATTAGCTGCAGAGAACGGTGTACACAAGTTAGATCTGCTAACAGAAGAGGAGTATTTGGCTATATTGGACACCCTTCCAAAAGAGAATCAGATGCTTCCCGATGAAGACCCTAACAAGTTCATTGCCGGCATGGGAGCAGATGCCATATACAAGCTGCTGTCTCAGATTGAATTAGACGATCTCTCATACGAGTTGAGAAACAAGATTGAGACAGAGACATCACAGCAGAGAAAGGCAGAAGCCCTAAAGAGGCTCAGCGTAATTGAAGCATTCAGAGAGTCAAAAGATATAAACAAGCCTGAATGGATGATTCTTAAAGTTATCCCTGTAATTCCACCGGATTTGAGACCATTGGTTCCGTTAGACGGTGGTAGGTTTGCAACATCAGATCTGAATGATCTTTACAGAAGGGTTATCATTAGAAATAACCGTCTGAAGAGACTGATTGAGATAAAGGCTCCGGAAGTGATTCTAAGAAACGAGAAACGTATGCTTCAGGAGGCTGTAGACTCACTGTTTGACAACTCTAAGAAATCCAATGCAGTAAAGACTGAGGCCAACAGAACACTGAAATCCCTGTCAGACAGTCTTAAAGGAAAACAGGGACGTTTCCGTCAGAACCTGCTGGGTAAACGTGTAGACTATTCGGCACGTTCTGTAATTGTTGTAGGTCCTGAGCTTAAGATGCACGAATGCGGATTGCCTAAATACATGGCAGCAGAGCTTTACAAACCGTTCATCATTAGGAAACTGATTGAAAGAGGTATTGTAAAGACTGTTAAGTCTGCTAAGAAGATAGTAGACAAGAAAGAGCCGGTAATCTGGGATATTCTTGAAAATGTAATGAAAGGGCACCCTGTACTTCTTAACCGTGCCCCTACCCTACACAGACTTGGCATTCAGGCATTCCAGCCAAAGCTCATTGAGGGAAAAGCTATTCAGCTGCATCCGCTCGCATGTACGGCATTCAACGCCGACTTTGACGGTGACCAGATGGCAGTTCACCTCCCATTGGGCAATGCGGCAATACTTGAAGCGCAGCTCCTGATGTTAGGCTCACACAATATCCTGAATCCTGCCAACGGAGCACCTATCACAGTTCCATCTCAGGACATGGTGCTTGGTTTGTACTACATAACCAAACCAAGGCCAAACGTAAAGGGAGAGGGTATGAGATTCTACGGTCCGGAGGAGATTATCATTGCCTTGAATGAGAAGAGATTAGACCTCCATGCAAAAATCTCTGTAAGACTGCCTAAGGATTTTATGCATCCCGATGATGGATATGAGATGAAGGAGACAACCGCAGGACGAGTTATCTTTAACCAGGTAGTACCGCCGGAAGTAGGTTACATAAATGAGATTCTTACAAAGAAATCACTAAGAGATATCATTGGTAAGGTTCTTAAAGTATCGGGAGTTGCAAGAACAGCACAGTTCCTTGACGATATTAAGAGCATAGGTTACACCATGGCGTTTAAGGGAGGACTTTCATTCAACCTTGGAGACGTCATTATTCCTGACGAGAAGAAAGAGCTGGTAGAAGAGGGATACAAGGCCGTTGAGAATATAATGTTCAGTTACAACAACGGTTTGATAACCAACAACGAGAGGTATAACCAGATTATTGATATCTGGACAAATACCAACTCAAGACTTACAAACATTGTAGAGAAGCAGATTGCTGCAGACAACGACGGATTCAACCCTGTGTACATGATGCTTCACTCAGGAGCCCGTGGATCAAAGGAGCAGATTCGTCAGCTTTGCGGTATGCGTGGATTGATGGCAAAACCACAGAAATCAGGCTCAGAAGGACCTCAGATTATTGAGAACCCTATCTTGGCAAACTTTAAAGAGGGATTGTCTGTATTGGAGTACTTCATCTCAACGCACGGTGCACGTAAAGGTTTGGCAGATACAGCATTAAAGACCGCAGATGCCGGTTACCTTACAAGAAGGCTTGTAGATGTATCTCACGATGTAATTATTAACGAGGAGGATTGCGGTACCCTAAGAGGACTTATAGCAACAGCCATAAAGAACAAGGATGATGTTGTTGAGACACTTTACGAGAGAATCCTTGGACGAACAACTGTGCATGAGGTACACAACCCTCTTACAGGAGAATTGATTATAGGAGCCGGAGAGGAGATTACAGAGGAGATAGCATCTCTTATAGAATCTCTCCCTATTGAGGCTGTGGAGATCAGATCTGTACTTACCTGCGAATCGAGAAAAGGTGTATGTGCAAAATGTTACGGCCGTAACCTTGCAAGAGGCAAGATGGTTGAGAAAGGTGAGGTTGTTGGCGTTATTGCAGCACAATCCATTGGAGAGCCAGGTACACAGCTTACACTTAGAACGTTCCATGTGGGAGGTACAGCATCGAGCAGTGTAACAGAGAACGAGATCATTACAAAATATGACGGTAAACTCGAGTTCGAAGAGCTTAGAACCATTGTAAAAGAATTGGATAACGGAGAGAAACAGCATGTTGTTATAGGACGTACAGCAGAGATGCGTATAGTTGATGCCAATACCGGCATAACCCTATCCCAGCACGATATTCCATACGGTGCAATCCTCTACTTCAAAGATGGTGACATGGTTAAGAAAGGGGACAGAATCTGTGAATGGGATGCGTACAACGCAACCACCATTACAGAGCTGTCCGGTAAGGTTGCCTACGATGGTTTGGTTGAAGGTCTGACCTACAGAGAAGAAGCCGCTGACGAGTACTCAATGCACAGAGAAAAGGTGGTAATAGAGTCGAGAGATAAATCAAAGAACCCTATCATTAGGATTTTGGATAACAACGGCAATGAGCTTAGGCAGTACAACCTTCCTGTTGGAGCGCATATCATGGTTGAGAACAACCAGAAGCTGAAAGCCGGAGATATTCTTATAAAGATTCCTCGTGCCATTGGTAAATCAGGCGACATAACCGGTGGTCTGCCACGTGTTACGGAGCTGTTTGAAGCACGTAACCCATCTAACCCTGCAATTGTTTCCGAGATTAACGGAGAGGTTGTTATGGGTAAGATTAAGAGAGGTAACCGCGAGATTATAATAAAGCCAAAGACCGGAGAGGAGAAGCATTACCTTGTTCCGCTCTCAAAGCAGATTCTGGTACAGGAGAACGACTATGTCCGTGCCGGTATGCCATTGTCAGACGGAGCCATCTCCCCGGCGGATATACTTGCAATACAGGGACCTACCAAAGTACAGGAATACATTGTAAACGAAGTGCAGGAGGTTTACCGTATGCAGGGTGTTAAGATCAACGACAAACACTTTGAGATTATTGTAAGACAGATGATGCGCAAGGTGGAGATTGTTGATCCCGGAGACACCAGATTCTTGCCGGAACAGTTGGTTGACAAATGGGAGTTCATGCAGGAAAACGACAATATCTGGGACAAAAAAGTTATTCTCGATGCAGGAGACTCCGAGAATCTCAAAGCAGGACAGATTGTTACGGTTAGAAAGCTGAGAGATGAGAACTCTATGCTCAAACGTATGGACAAGAAACCTGTAGAGGCAAGAGATGCTGTCCCTGCAACCTCTAACCAAGTACTTCAGGGTATTACACGTGCTGCATTAAAGACAAGCAGCTTTATGTCTGCAGCATCATTCCAGGAGACCACAAAAGTACTTAGCGAAGCGGCTATCTACGGTAAGGTAGATACCTTGGAGGGTCTTAAAGAGAATGTTATCTGCGGACACCCTATCCCTGCAGGTACAGGCTTGAGAGAGTATGAGAAACTTGTTGTTGCATCTATGGACGATTACCAGAGAATGGCCAAAGCCAAACTTGCCAAAGATACAGCTACAGAGGAGGAATAACACCCAGTTATATAGAGCAATGAAAGGGATAGCAGTTTTTTCTTGTCTATCCCTTTTATTATCATTGCACAGTTATAATTTGCACCGTCTAATTGTTAAAAAATTGTTAAAGAAATTCCAATACAAGTATGGATTTAAAATAAGATTATTACTTTGTGGCGTGAATACATTATAAACAATAACTAAATATGAAACGTTTATTACTGATAGGTGCCGCATTTTTAGCATTTGCCTGCACTAACACAACAAAGACAGCATCATACAATATTACTGTAAACCTACAGGGGGACAGCACCCAGATAACATCTGATTCATTGATGCTTACCAACTTTCAGAAAGGAGAAGACCTTATAAGCCAGACTGTTGCAATCAAAGACGGCAAAGCTGTGTTTACAGGTACAGTAACCACTCCAGAGATGTATTACCTTGCATTCCCTGAGAGCGGAAGAAAAACATTTGCAAGACTGTTTGTAGAGAATGAGAACTACGTTGTAGATCTTGACTTTACCAAGGTCAAAGATGGAGTATTCTCAGAGAGAATAAGTACCATAAAAGGAGGAACCACTCAGGTTGTCATAGACTCTCTTGAAAACATAATGAGAAGCATGCAGGAAGAGTATAACTTTGAAGCCCTTGTTGACGAATACAGGAATGCCGAGACTACTAAAGAGAGAAGAGCAGAGATTATTGATATAGATAAAAAGATAAATGAAGCATACAACAATGCTGTAGACAACTTTATAAAGGAAAATCCTGCATCTCTCTATGCGCTTTACAAGCTTAGCAATGACCTTAATTCTATTGAGTTAGAGGAGATTGTCTTAGCATTTGAACCTTTTGCTGCCGACACTGTAACATTTAAGAACAACAGGATGGTAAAGAAAATAGCAGCTGCTATTGAGAATATGAAGGCTCTTGAGACCGGCAAGGTGGCTCCGGATTTTGAGCAGGCTGCACCGGACGGTACAATGATTAAATTCTCAGATGTCTATTCAAAGAACAAGATTACAATGCTTGATTTCTGGGCATCATGGTGTGGTCCTTGCCGTGCATTTAACCCTACCCTTGTTAAGATTTACAAAAAATATCACAATAAAGGTTTTGAGGTACTTGGCGTATCATTTGACACAGACAAGGCAAAATGGGAAGATGCCATTAAGAAGGATGGTCTTACATGGCCTAATGTGTCAGACCTTAAAGGTTGGGAGAATGCGGTTGGCGTACCATACATGGTAAGATATATCCCTCAGAATGTATTGGTAGACCAGAGCGGCAAAATCATTAAGAGAAGAGCCTCAGAAGAGGAGATAGAGCAGATTCTTAGCGAGAATCTATAATCCTGCCGGCTTAGGCCGCGAACTTTAAAGGCTGAATAGAATGCGTAACCTCTGTTACCTTTTTATTCAGCTTCTTCTTTTGTATATTTGCCATCTCAAAACAGGTAAGGTATGATAGGCATTTTTGACTCTGGTGTTGGCGGACTTTCCGTGTGGAAAGAGCTTGTAGAGCTTGTTCCAAATGCCGAGTATCTTTATATAGCTGACTCTGGTCACTGCCCGTACGGGCCAAAACCTAAAGAGGAGGTGATTGAGAGATGTAAGGCCATCTGCAACTATCTTATTGCACAAAAGGCGGATATTATTGTAATTGCATGCAATACGGCAACCGCCGGAGCTGTTGGTACATTAAGGAAACTATACTCTCTCCCCATAGTTGGAATGGAGCCTGCAATAAAACCTGCCGCACTTAACACAAAGACAGGCGTTGTAGGAGTTTTGGCAACAAGGGGAACATTTAAAGGCAGTCTTTACAAAAATACAAGACAGAGGTATGCCTACAATAAAAAGGTTATAGAGCAGGTTGGAGAGGGGCTTGTGGAGTTGGTTGAAGCCGGACTGCAAGATACAGAGGGGGCTCTTGCCCTGTTACGCCAATATATAGATCCTATGTTAGAACAGAATGCCGATCATCTTGTCCTTGGCTGTACCCACTACCCTTTTCTCATAAATCCTATTAGAGAAATCGTAAGAAACAGAATGCAAATAATAAATCCCGCTCCGGCAGTAACTATAAGAACTGTAAGCATTTTAAGGAATATGAATCTGCTCCCTGCCAATGAATCTGAGGGAGGGACTGTTTTTTGCAGTACAGGAGACAATCTTGAACTGATAAAAAAGATAGCAGATTCTATAATTAACTCCCCTATTAGCACACTTATTAAAGGCTATAAGACCTTTTACAAAACCCTGCAAATATGACAAAGAAAACCATTTTTGCCTCATACAGATTTTTCTTAGCTACAGCCCTGCTTTGTGCTCTGTCCCAGATAGCTTATTCACAGAGCAGCTCTAACAAAGAGATAAAGATATATCAGAAAGAGTATGAAGAACCGCTAAGAACCAAAGATAAACTAAAGTTCATAAAGGGCGATTTTATCTACAATCTCTACATGAACAGTTCTTGGGTATATTACGGTTCTGAAAGCCCAAAAGTCTCATTATCTGTAGTTAACGCCAACTATAAGAAAGAGTTATTTAATATAAGATGTGACATTGAGCAGCTTCCGGGCAAACCCTTGTACTCATTTGTTCAGGAAACAGCCATAGATAGCGGAGACAGTACACTAATCTCTTTCGCCTTTAATTCTCCTATTCCTGGAATATACAACGTGCAGATAAGAAACAAGCAAGAATCGGGAACTCATTTCTATTACAAATACAACATTGCATACGAACCGCAGAGAATAAACAGCGAATCTGGCTTAGGCAGATTCCCAAACATGAAAAGTGTAAGCAAAGAGGCGGCCCAAAGGTATTGCGACTCATTGGTCTCTGTTATTGGCAACAGGCCTGTGGTGGCTAAGACTGATTATAAAATTACAAGAATCAAATCATTGGACGGCAAGGAGCGAAAAGTCTATCTGGTTGAGATTCCTACAAAAAACAATTACAAAATAAAAGGTTACTATTTTGTCCCTAAAGGGGATGTAACCTCTCTTGTAAATAGAAAAAATTACCCGACCGTTATCAGGTTTGACTACTGTAAAGAGAATGAATGTACAGTAAAACCAAACGACAACCCTAATCTGATAGAGTTTGTGGTTATATCGGGCAATGCAGGGGAAAACTATATACAGTTATGTAAAGATGCCTCCATGATAGTAGATTTTCTTTACAGTAAGAAGATTACAGACAGTGACAAGATCTTCTCGGAGGGTAGCGGTATAGGGGCTGTAATTGCAACCGGCATTGCTGCTATGGATAAAAGAATTGGCGGATGCGCTACATACGCCCCTCTTTTTTCAGACTCCTTGCTCAACAATACCGGCTTTAAGTTTCCGTACCTTGCAAAGGCCATGTCGGCTCCGTTCCTAATAGAGATAGGTTTGCAGGAGACAGAGAGTCTACCATTAAATAACTTCTTTATTTATAATCTTATATCCTCGTCTAAGGAGTATTATTTG
>CAVHKR010000018.1:0-14873 GCA_963636615.1 Acutalibacteraceae bacterium
TTCTTGAGAATAAGAAGGATGAACAAGAATGTATTGAGAATAAGGATGCCCAAGAAATCCTTTAAAAGGAAAATAACATATTTGGTAACTGCATCTCTTGTCTTTGCCCTTATATGCATGGGAGCGGGAAGCATTTGGTTCAGCGTTATATCCTATAATGAAAATAACCGGTTGCAGATGGAGGAGAAGTTGCAGACGGTGCAATCTACATTAGAGGAGTACTGTAAATATTTTGAAGGGTATAATCAGCTTAATACTCAAGATCTTATCTCCTCTATAGACAGACTGTCCTCCGGTATTCAGGCAGATATTAATCTTTATGACCCTCATGGCAGACTAATAAGGTCTACACGTCCGGAACTGTTTGACAAATCGTTAATATCATCGAGGATTAATTCGGAGGCGTATGATAAGTTGGTACATGAAAGGAAACGACAGGTACAGAATGTTGAGAAATTGGGAGATTTGGAGTATTATTCCCTCTATGCTCCTATTCTTAATAACAGCGGCAGTCTTGTGGCAATAGCCAATATCCCTTATTTTGTAAAACCTTCGGACTTTAGAGGGGATCTCTCTGCTGTTATAGCTACTATAATAAATATCTATCTGCTGCTCCTGATTGCGGCAATTGTTGGTGGGGGAATGTTGTCAAAGCAGCTTTCAAAGCCGTTGGCGGAAATAAGCAGCAAGATGAAGCGTATGGATGTGTCAAAAAAGGCCGAGCATATAGATTATAAGAATAAAGATGAGTTCGGATTGCTTGTGGGGGCATATAACAAGATGGTAGATGATTTAGAGGAGAGTACTCAGGAGCTTGCCAAAAAGGAACGTGAGCATGCATGGAGCGAGATGGCAAGGCAGATTGCACATGAGATAAAGAATCCTCTTACCCCAATGCGGCTTAGCATACAGCATCTGATAAGCATGAAACAGAGGAATATCCCCGGTTGGGAGGGTAAGTTTGAGGATGTCGCCAATTCTATATTAGAGCAGATAGCCATATTGTCTAACACGGCATCTGAGTTCTCCAGTTTTGCCAAGTTCTATTTTGAAGAATCCGTTGAGGTAAATCTGTACACGTTGCTGGAGGAGCAGAAGATACTGTTTGATACGCACGATAATATTAGAATCTCATTTGTTTATGAGACAGAGTATGCAACAGTCTTTGCCAGAAAAGGGCAGATAATAAGGGTTATAGTGAATCTGCTGTCAAATGCGGTGCAGGCGGTTGAGGCAAACGGGGGTGGATACATAAAAATCTCGCTTAAGCAGGAACGCGGTGGCTACAGCGTATCTTTTGAGGATAACGGGCCTGGCGTAAAGCCGGAGGATATAGATAAACTGTTTAAGCCTAACTTTACAACAAAGAGCGGTGGAACAGGGTTAGGACTTGCTATAAGTCAGAATATCATAGACCAAAGCGGTGGTAAAATCTCCTATTGCCGCAGTGAATTCGGTGGGGCAAACTTTAGTTTCTTCCTGCCGTTGGCAGCCATTAGAATACGGCAATAACAGAGTTAAAGCTCTGTTACATACAGCTTTTCCTTGCCATGGCGTAGCTCAAACAGGTTTAGCTCTTTTGGCACTGCCCTCTTGTCTTACGGAATAAGAATCTATTGTTATTTCTGTCTCAGGTATATCTGTATAGGGCATCCGTTAAAGTTGAAATGTTCTCTTAACCTATTCTCCAAGAACCTTTTATAAGGGTCTTTTACATACTGCGGCAGGTTGCAGAAGAATGCAAATGAAGGGCTGGCAGTTGGCAGTTGGGTAATATATTTAATCTTAATGAATTTGCCTTTGGTTGCAGGTGGAGGATAGTTTTCTATCTCTTCTCGCATAATCTCATTAAGCTGTGAGGTAGGTATCTTTCTCGAATAGTTCTCGTACACGAGAGATGCAGATTTAAGGACATCGAGGATTCGCAGTTTTTCTGTTACTGAGGTAAAGATAATAGGGACATCTGTAAACGGAGCAATTCTCTTTAGGATAGTCTCTTTGAACTCTTTCATTGTATTGGAGTTTTTTGTAACAGTATCCCATTTGTTTACAACAATGACACACCCTTTCTTGTTACGCTGTATAAGGTTATAGATGGCCATATCCTGAGCCTCAATGCCATTTTGTGCATCTATCATAAGGATGCATATATCGGAGTTCTCAATGCTTTTTACGGCTCTCATTACGGAATAGAACTCAAGGTCATCCGTTACCTTGGTCTTCTTTCTTAATCCGGCTGTGTCTACGAGTATGAATTCATAACCGAACTTGTTGTAGAGTGTTGCAATGGAGTCTCTTGTGGTTCCGGCAATATTTGTTACAATATTACGCTCCTCTCCCAAAAGGGCATTGGTAAGAGAGGATTTCCCAACATTTGGACGCCCGACAATGGTAATGTGGGGTATATGCTTCTCTTCATCTTCTGGTTGTGCGTTATCGGGAAGTAGAGAACATACTTTGTCTAAAAGATCTCCTGTACCGCTTCCGTTGGCAGCGGCTATTGAGTATGGCTCTCCAAGTCCAAGGGAATTGAATTCATATACGCCAAACATCTTGTCTCCGGTATCTACCTTGTTAACCACCGGAATAACAGGCTTTTTACATCTTCTCAGTATATGGGCAATCTCCATGTCGTAGTCTGTAATGCCTGTTCCCACCTCGCACATGAACAGAATAACATCTGCCTCGTCAATGGCAAGTTGAACCTGTTTCCTTATCTCCCCCTCAAAAATGTCATCTGAATTTGAGGTGTAGCCGCCTGTGTCGATAACAGAAAACTCCTTTCCGCACCATTCGCCAAGCCCGTAGTGCCTGTCTCGAGTAACACCGGCTGTCTCATCTACAATGGCTTTCCGTTGCCCAACAAGTCTGTTGAAAAGGGTTGATTTGCCCACATTAGGCCTTCCTACAATTGCAATTATTCCCATATCTGTCTATATTCTATATTTTTATACCTGTCTTCCCGATAAGTATTGTTTTATTGGCTTTTACCTTTTCCCCTTTGCTACTTCCTCTTTTAACTCCTATTGGAGCAGTCACTTACACAACTGCTGCATGGGTTGTCTGTCTCCCCTGTTGTGCTACAGGAGGCTCTATTATGGTTGGATCCGGCTCTCTTTTTTGACCAAAGTATCCTCTCTTCTGCCTGAGCGCACATAATCCCCCTCTTTTTTAGCTCTTTGTTATGTGAGATTTCGCCATCGGGAAACTTGCCGTCTTTTTTAAAAATTATATTAACACACAGCCCAAAGAGGCATAGCCCAACTAATATTACGGTAATAAGAAAAACCTTCATTTCTTACTGTTTTAACGCCCATTTCTCTTTGTAGCCGAGGGGGTGTGTTGATACGTTGAATATAGGGGGGAGCTGGCACATCTTAAAGGAGGATGCCTGCATGAGCTTAAAGACCTTGTCTAACACCACTTTATCTATCCCTTTAGAGAGAAGTTGCTCATAGCTTAACTGCTCTTCGTTAATACCGTAAAGGATGCTGTCTAAAAGGGGGTAGTCGGGCAGTGAATCGCTGTCTTTCTGCCCCTCTCTTAATTCAGCAGAGGGAGCCTTGGTAAGGGTGGAATCCGGAATTACGCGTTTGGTAGAGTTTACAAAGTGAGCCATCTCGTAAACCTCAACCTTATACAGGTCTGCAATAATCATTGCAGCTCCTGCAAGATCTCCGTACAGTGTTCCATATCCACAACAGACCTCGCTTTTGTTAGAGGTGTTAAGAACCAATGCTCCGAATTTATTTGCATAGGCCATAAGCAAAGAGCCTCTGATTCTGGCTTGAAGATTCTCCTCTGCAATGTTCCATTTATTAGATGGCCCAAAGACAGGAGCAAGCTCTTTCATGAATTTGTTGTAGATAGATGCTATTGGCACAATATGGTATTTTATGCCAAGATTTTCTGCCAAATCGACTGCATCCTGCACAGAGTGGACTGTTGAAAACTCGCTTGGCATTATGAATCCCATAACGTTGTCACCGCCAAGAGCCTCTGTTGCAAGTGCGGCTACAAGGGCAGAATCTATGCCTCCCGACAGCCCAAGTACAACAGACTGTGCGCCTGCGGCACAGACAAACTCCTTTATGCCGTTTACAATCCTGTCATGTACATCTTCTATGTTTTGCTTAGGGTCTAACATGGTTCAATTAAATTAGAAAACGAATGAGGTACTTATAGACTGATAGTTATAGACCTTGTTGATTACATCTCCAAATAGTTCTGCAATGGAGATAACTCTGATTTTTGAGGTATCGGCTCCATCGGGAACTCGTAATGGGATGGTATCTGTAACTATAAGTTCTGTAAGTTTGGAGTTGGCTATATTTTCGTATGCGGCACCGCTCAATACTGCATGCGTGGCAAGAGCCCTAACACTTAATGCCCCTTTCTCCATGAGCATGTTAGATGCTTTGCATAGTGTTCCGGCAGTGTCTACCATATCATCTATGATTACAATGTTTCTCCCTTCAACCTCCCCAATGGCAGTCATTGAACCAACCACGTTTGCTCTCTCTCTCGATTTATGACATACAATGAGAGGGCAGCTTAATATGCGGGAATATGCGTTTGCTCTCTTTGCTCCTCCCATATCCGGTGCCGCAATGGATAAGTTCTCTATATTAAGACTCCTTAGGTAGTTAAGGAACAGGGAGCTGGCGTAGATATGGTCTACGGGGAAATCAAAGAAGCCCTGTATCTGGTCTGCGTGCAGATCTGCTGTCATTACTCTGTCACAGCCGGAAGCTGCTAAAAGGTTGGCAACCAATTTTGCTCCGATAGATACTCTTGGCCTGTCCTTTCTGTCTTGCCTTGCCCAACCAAAGTATGGCATTACTGCAATGACTTTGTATGCAGAGGCCCTTTTTGCAGCATCTATCATAAGAAGTAGCTCAAAAAGGTTTTCAACAGGCGGATATGTAGACTGTACAATAAATACAGTGGCGCCTCTTACGCTCTCGTTAAAAGCAGGTTGGAATTCACCGTCTGAGAAGACGGTTACAATTGATTCTCCCAAATTCAAATTCATTGATTTGGCAATCCTTTCTGCCATGTCTCTTGATCCCCGACAGGCAAAAATTTTTATGGTGTGAGTGTGTTCCATGTATTTTAAGTGTGTTTGTATCTAAATTCAATTGTTGTGTTCTGCTGCAATTCTTAATGATTCGGCTATATGTTCCAGAATCTCCTCCTTGCCTAATTTTGTTTCGGATGAACTTACAAAAACAGGCGGAAGTTCCTCCCAATACTCCAACAGCTCCCGCTTGTTGCTCTCTATCTGCTTTGCTGTTGCTGATTTGGTTAGTTTGTCTGACTTTGTAAAGATTATGGAGAAAGGTATTCCTGCCTCTCCAAGACTTATAAGAAACTCAAGATCTATCTTCTGAATTTTATGTCTTGAGTCTAAAAGTACAAACAGCTCTACAAGTTCCGGTGAGCTGTTGATGTAGTTGTTGTTCATCTCGGCCAAAGACAGTCTTGCCTTTTGGGATATTTTGGCATATCCGTACCCCGGTAAATCTACCAAATACCACCCATTGTTTATTTTAAAATGGTTTATCAATAATGTCTTGCCGGGGGTAGAAGACGTTTTTGCCAGCTCCTTTGCATTGCACAACATATTTATCAGGGAGGATTTGCCAACATTGGATCTGCCTATAAAGGCAAATTCAGGCAACCTCTCCTTAGGCCTGTCGGTTAATTTGCGGCTGCTGCCTGCAAAAACTGCACTCTTTATCTCCATATTTACTGCAATGCTGTCTAAAAGCTGTGATTATGAGGATACAAAAATACTTAACAGAGTCCAATTCCGCAAAAAATATATTTGCATAGTATTAAAAATGATGAGACACCCTACTGCTATTTGAACAGGGATATAAAGGCTTCTCCGTAATGGTAGTATAATAGAGACCATGCAGCAAATCTTACGGCTTTGCCAAGGAACATCCAAAAGGCGCATTTCCAAAAGGAAATTCTGTAAAAGCCTAACCCAACGGAGAGTACATCTCCTACTACAGGAGCCCAACTAAAAAAAGCTATGAATGATTTATACCTGTCTATATGGTTTTTCTGTTTTTCAAGTGTCTCCTGCCTTATCTTAAACCATTTTTCTAACCAGTCCCATTTGCCAAGCCATCCTAACCAATATGATGATAGACTGCCAAGCCAATTGCCAATTGTTGCTACAGTTGCAGAGGTGACAGGATCGTAACCTGCTGCTAAAATTGCTATTATGAGGATCTCTGAACTGAATGGCAGAATGGTTGCTGCCAGAAAGGTTCCTAAAAAAAGACCAAGATACCCGTAATTGCCTAAAAGCTCCATCATAGACTGTCTCTACCTTTTCTCTTTAAAAAAATTGGAGATGATCTCCGCACATTCTGTTCCCAAAATGCCTCCTCTCACAACTGTTTTGGGGTGCAGTAATGATGGAAAGAAGAGCGAGTAACCGCGTTTTTTATCGGGAGTACCATAAATAACCTCTCTAATCTGCGCCCACGAAAGTGCTGCTGCGCACATGGGGCATGGCTCCACCGTTACATAGATTGAGCATTTGTCTAAATATTTTCCGCCAAGATAGTTGGTTGCCATTGTCACAGCCTGCATCTCCGCATGTGCGGTTACATCGTTGAGTGTCTCTGTAAGGTTATGTGCCCTTGCTATGACCTTGCCGTTGCATACAATAACTGCCCCTACCGGAACTTCATCCTCCTTCGCTGCTGCCTCTGCCTCCTGCAAGGCCATCTTCATATATGTTTCATCATCCTTTTCCATTCTGCAAAGATGATAAAACTACTTTGAAATAGTGGTGCTCTGTTGAAAAATTTTGGAAAAATCTCAAAAAGGTGCGGATAGTGTTGTCTTAAAGAGAAAAATATATCATCAACTCCTTGATTGGCAGAGAGGTTGCGCTTCTTATTAAAGGTGCAAGACGTATCGGGAAGAGTTATATTGTGGAGAAGTTTGCCAAGAATAAATACGACACGTACCATGAATTTCGGTTCTGTAAAAGGAGCTTTCGGATATATCTGGTCTATCATTGAATCAAGCGCAATATCACTTACAGGCTCACTCATTGACCTGCCGCTGACTTCCACTTTTACTTTTGGCAGGATATATTGATTGCCGCCCATACCATCAATAGAGAAAGACAATACTGAATCGTAGTTTATGTTTATGATTTCCGGATCGGTAGTGGTGACAGGAGTTATATCCACATTCACCTTGAACTTTTCTTTTGATATGCCGTTTTGGTATAACCGTTCTGCCAAATCGTGTTGCATGGTTTCACGAACAAAGGCACAGGCTGCACGGCGCAACTTGTCACTGATTTGCGTTTTGGATAATGTCCCGCTGAAACCAAGATATTCCCGGTCGATGGCAATGTCTATATCTTCGGAAAAGCGGTCTATCAGACGCCAGCATTTACTAAGCGATGTGCCTCCTTTAAAAGACAAATGATTGGCATATGGCAAACTGAACATGGCACGTAGGACTGCCGTCACCCACCAGTCCTTTTCTATTACTTCTCGCTGTCGTATATTAACTCTGTGGAAACACGGTCAAGTATATCCACACGGTCTTCCTTTGACAAATCAATGAATTTAATGAGTTACTGCAAAACTCCAATCTGTCAAAATAATGTTTCAAAAAGTCATCGGGATTGAGAAGTATTTGCTATTCCAAAGCTCGTGATAGTGGCGCAGCCGAATTGTGAGCATAATATTGGATTGTAGTGACTAAACCCAATTATAATTGTTATATTTGTGCTATCTGATTTTTGGAGCTGTTTAATTAGGAATATAGACAACACATTGCTGTAGATTGGGTATTGGTAGGGGACTTAGGGCATCGGGACGGTTATTTCTAATTTAAAGGGCTTCTTGATAATTTCGATGTATATGAAGGATGTGGAGAAGGAAACGGTAACACTTTTGCAGTTGCAGCAGATAATTAAGGAGGGCGTGGAGAAAGCCGCGCCACGCTCTGTGTGGGTAAAGGCGGAGATAGCGGATATAAATGAGAACTACAGCGGTCACTGCTATTTAGAGCTTGTAGAATACAATGACAAGTCTCAACTTGTGGCAAAAACCAGGGCGGTTATATGGGCATCTCAATACAGAATAATAAAACCATATTTTAAGGAGAAGACAGGCAGCTATATAGATGCGGGAATGCATCTTCTGATGCAGGTGAGTGTCCTGTTTTCAGAGATTTACGGGCTTAGTCTTGTGGTAAAGGATATAGATCCCGATTATTCCATAGGAGAAATAGAGAGAAAGCGGATAGAAACCATAGAGAGACTTAAGAAAAAGGGGCTTATAGAGAGGAATAAGGAGCTTGCCCTGCCTTGTCTCCCAAGGAAGTTTGCCGTTATATCTGCCATAACTGCAGCAGGGTACAGAGATTTTATAAAACATCTGCACAATAACGAGTTTGGTTATAAATTCGCTACATGGCTTTTTCCGGCGGCTATGCAGGGAACAGATGCCCCGGGCAGCGTAATGGCAGCCATAGAGAGAGTTGTAGAGTATAACAGAGAGTTTGTGGCACAAGGTGAGCCGGAATATGATGCCGTGATAATAATAAGAGGAGGTGGAGGTGTAATGGATCTGTCTGCATTTGATGACTACTGCATGGCGGAGGCAATAGCCAACTGTCCGTTCCCGGTTATAACGGGGATAGGTCATGACCACGACTATCATGTAGCAGACATGGTGGCTAATACATACCTAAAAACCCCAACAGCCGTTGCAGATTTTATACTTGGCATATTTGCCGGAGAGGCTGCAAACATAGAATCTCTATCGGCAAGGATACGGCTTGCCGCCATAAACAAGCTGAATGTTGCAGAGACAAAATTACAGATAGTGACGAACAGGCTTAAGGAGTTGGTACTTAGAAGATTGCAAAATGAAGAATACAGGTTGGCTCTATTGGAACAGAAGCTGCGCATGGCAGACCCAACGGCAAGACTAAAGCCGGGAGAGGTTATAATTGAGATAGATAACAGCCGCTATACAGGTAATTTACAGGGTTTTAGAGATGGCTCAAATGTGGTGCTGCATTTACAGGAGGGGGTTGTAGAGTTTAACATAAGTAATGTAAAGATTAATTATCGGGAAGAAAAATAAAAAGGAGGAGACCATGGATGGTAAAAAGTATGGCAAAGCATTGGCGGAGATAGAGTCTCTGCTTAAAAATATAGAGGATCCGAACAAAAAACTGGAGGATGTAAAGGCAGATTTGGAGAGGGGGCTAAAACTCATAGAGTTTTGTAAAAAAGAGCTGGCAGATTACAAGCAGGAGATAAACACTGTGTTAGAACCGCAGCAGAACAATATCTAAACCGGTAGTATGATTTACAACAACGATGAATATCTGCTCCCCTACAAGTGGGATATAGACAGGAGATTGGAGAGATTCCTCATTAAAAGGGGAGAGATTGCCGGCTATAACGGCAAGTTGTCCGATGCTGCAAACAACCATCTCTACTATGGCGTTCACAGAGACAAGACAGGCTATTGGTTCAGAGAGTATGCTCCTGCGGCAAAGGCATTGGTATTAGTAGGTGATTTTAATGATTGGCTTCCCGATAAAAACAGTATTGCACACAGAGAATGGGCTTTCACTAATATTGGCAATGGTAACTGGGAGCTGTTTGTACCGTCAGATAGGATAAATGAAGGAGACCTGTTCAAGTGGCATGTGCAGTTCTCCAACGGAGAGTGGCGAGAGAGGATTCCGGTATATGCAACCACCTGTATTCAGGATGCACAGACCAAACTCTTTTCCGCACAGATAGATTTCAGCAAAAGAGAATATGAATGGAAACATAAGTTTAACAAGCAAATCACCGCTCCGTTAATCTATGAGGTACATATTGGCATGAGCTCCGAACAGGAAAAGGTTTCAACCTTTAAAGAGTTCAGGTTGAATGTCCTGCCACGCATTGTAGAAGACGGGTATAACGTGTTGCAGATTATGGCGTTGCAGGAACACCCGTATTACGGTTCGTTTGGGTATCAAGTATCAAACTTCTTTGCGCTAAGCTCAAGGTTTGGCACACCGGCAGAGTTCAAGCAGTTGGTAGACGAGGCACACTCCCACGGGATAGCCGTTATAATGGATCTTGTTCATTCACATGCTGTTAAGAATGATTTAGAGGGGCTTTCCACCATAGACGGAAGTGGAACTCTCTATTTTCACAGTGGCGCGGCAGGAGAACATCCGGCATGGGGAACAAGATGCTTCGATTATGGTAAGGAGGAGACCATAAGGTTTTTGCTGTCTAACTGCAAGTTCTGGCTGCAGGAGTATCATTTGGACGGATTTAGATTCGATGGCATAACAAGTATGCTCTACAAAGACCACGGCCTTGAAAGAGACTTTTGCGGATATGCCGACTATTTTACAACTAATACAGACACAGACGCTTACACATACCTATCCTTGGCAAATACACTAATTAAGGAGATAAAACCGCATACCATAACCATAGCAGAAGATATGAGCGGCATGCCGGGCCTGGCAGCACCGGTAGCCGAAGGAGGGGCAGGCTTTGATTACAGGTTGGCAATGGGGGTGCCGGATCACTGGATTAAATGGATTAAAGAGCTTCCCGATGAACATTGGAATGTGGGCGAGATCTGGTATGAGCTTACCAACAAACGCGCAGACGAGAGGACCATAAGCTATGCAGAATCTCACGATCAGGCGTTAGTCGGAGACAAGACTATAATATTCAGGTTGTTGGACTCTCTTATGTACACCGGGATGGAGAAAACCTCCAAAGACATAAGAGTAGACAGAGCCATAGCATTGCACAAGA
Organism: Acutalibacteraceae bacterium; assembly: GCA_963636615.1. Taxonomy (GTDB): domain Bacteria; phylum Bacteroidota; class Bacteroidia; order Bacteroidales; family UBA932; genus Egerieousia. The sequence continues at coordinate 10,838 of CAVHKR010000018.1, forward strand.
TGATAAGACTTGTAACATTGGCTACATGTGGAGGCGGTTACCTAACATTTATGGGAAACGAGTTCGGGCATCCCGAATGGATAGATTTCCCACGAGAGGGCAACGGTTGGTCTTACAAGTATGCCACAAGAAAATGGAATCTTGCAGACAACAACAGGCTCAGATATAATTACCTGCTTGAATTTGAGAAAGCCATGATAAGGCTGTTTAAGGAGAACGAGATTCTTAAATATCAGCCTGTTTCCATATACAATGATATAGAGAGGCAGGTAATGACATTCAAACGGGGAGACTTCATATTTGTCTTTAATTTCAGCCCCTCAAACTCATATACAGATTACACCCTGTATGGGATAAAAGATGGGAAATACAGAGTTGTCATAGATACAGACTGGGAGGAATGGGGCGGCTTTGAAAGAAACAGCAGAGAATGTGAACATTATGTAATGGGCGGCAAGTTGGAGATATACTCCCCAAGCCGTTGCGCCACAGTCTACCGTTTACAGAAACAGAGATGCAGTTTATAATGCATAATATTGTGTATTAGGCTTTTTTATTATTCAGTATTTGCGGGTAAATTGTAAAATTATTGTTAACTTTGAGTGTTATCTTTGGCTAATGAGCTATCTTTGAGCCAAAGTTTCTATCTTCTAAGGAATAACAGACAGAAGGAGTATCGTATGGCATATTTGGAATTCAATAAAGAGGAGTTGGTCAATTTAGAGTACTCTCTTAAAAGAGAGATTCTGCTCAGCAACAGAGCCGGTGGTTATGTGAATACAACAATTGTAGGATGCAATACCCGTAAATACCACGGACTGCTGGTGGTGCCTATTGATAACTTTAATGGAGAAAAGCATATTCTGCTCTCCACGGTGCATGAATCATTAGTGCAGCACGACAAGGTCTTTAACCTTGGAATCAACAGCTATGGAGATATATATGATCCCAAAGGGCATAAATACATAGTGGATTTTGAGATGAACTATGCCTCTACAATAACCTACAGAGTTGGAGGTATGCTTTTCTTAAAAACCATACTCTTTCTTAGAGACAAGGAGGAGGTATTTATAAAATATACCCTTCTGGAGGCACACTCCGCCACCACTTTAAGAATAAAGCCGTTCTTGGCTTTTAGAAACATACATGCCCTTACACATGCAAACACAGATGCAAATGTAAAATATTCAGTTCTCCACAATGGAGTAGGATTCAGATTATATGACGGATTTCCGCAGCTTGCACTCCAGCTGAACAAAAAGAATGAATGGATAGCCTCTCCCGACTGGTATAAAAATGTTGTCTACAAAGAGGAGGCGAGGCGAGGGTTTGAGTGTTCAGAAGACCTTTTTGTTCCGGGTTATTTTGAGGTGCCAATAAAGAAAGGGGAATCCATCATCTTTTCGGCCTCAACCACCGTTGAGAAACCAAGAGGGTTTAAAGGCAGGTTTGACAGTGAGGTTATAAAGAGAGACAATACAAGAGTAAATTATGAGGCATGCCTCAAATTGGCTGCAAAACAGTTTGTTATAAAGCGAAACGGCAATTACGAGGTATGTTCCGGTTATTCGTGGTGCTATGAAAATCTAAGAGCAACGTTCGTCTCACTCCCAGGTCTTACATTCTATAATGACGGCGATATGAAGAGGTTTGAGCAGATATTAGACAATATTTTGGATAGGGTAAAAGGGCTGCTGTTGCATTATGAAAAAGCTCCCGATATACCTCTATGGTTTATAAGGTGTGTTCAGGAGTATCTCGAAAGAGGAATCGGGAGGCCGATATTGTCTCGCGGAATAATTGGGGAAAGATATCTGCCTTTGTGTGTGGAGATAGTTGAAAGCTACCTTAACGGAGCCTATAAGAATACCCATGTAACGGAGCAGGGGATGCTGTTCTCACAAGAGAAGGATATTGCACTCTCATGGATGAACGCATATAATGCAGGGAAGCCGGTAACAGAGAGACCGGGTCTCAAAGTAGAGGTGAATGCCTTGTGGTATAATGCTTTAAAATTTGTAAAAGAGGAATTACAATTAGAACATGGCCCTATAGTTAACACAATAGAGAAGATAGAGGAGAACTTTACAGATCTGTTTTACGATAAAGGCCGCAAACAGCTGTATGACTACATCTATTCAGACGGCAGACATTTTGATACCAGACCAAATCAGCTTATAGCAATATCTCTCCCATACTCACCATTAGATGAGGTGATAAAGATAGAGGTGTTGAAAAAGACAGACAAGGAGCTTTTAACGGTAAGGGGTATAAGGACATTATCCCCTAAAAATCCGCTCTATAAAGGGGTATATGAGGGAGATCAGACAAGCAGGGATCTGGCGCATCACAACGGATGTACATTCCCTTGGCTACTGGGCTGCTATATAGATGCAAAAATAAAGATAGAGGGAGACAAGTTTGTAAAGAAAGGGAAACAGCTGCTCGGAGCTTTTGAAGAGGATATAAACTTGCACGGAATAGGTTCTGTGGCAGAGATTTACGATGGAGACCCCGCGCATTCTCCTCATGGCTGTATCTCCTCTGCCGTAAGCGTGGCAGAGATTATAAGGGGAGAGTGGTTGCTTGATCATGTGAAAGAATTAAAAAACAGATAGTATGAGAGTATTGATGTTCGGTTGGGAGTTTCCGCCTAATATTGCCGGAGGATTGGGAACAGCCTGTTACGGCCTTACTAAGGGTTTGGCCAAAAACGGGGTAGACATTCTGTTTGTAATGCCTGCTGCATCTGGCAAAGAGGATCAGAGTGCCGTTAAGATTATCAATGCCAGCGATGTAGAGATAGAGGAGATGGTAAGCAATGCACACTCCAGATCTCAGATAGGAGAGGAGATAAATACAGAGGCAGACTCTTTTTTTGAGCGGGTCAACTTCCTAAAAGTCAACTCCTCACTCATACCTTATGTAGACCCGTCTGTTATTGTTAACGGCAAAACGAACGGGAGGAGTCGTACCTTTGCAACGAGAGAGAGCGAGGCAAGATGGTGGAAGGATTTTAGAATCAGCTATGGAGGCAAATACAGATTCAGCGGTAAGTACGGAGCCAATCTTATGGAGGAGGTGAGCCGTTATGCAATGGTAGCAGCCACTATTGCCAACGAGAACAGTTTTGATGTGATACATGCCCATGATTGGCTCACCTATCCTGCCGGGATTGCTGCCAAAAGGGTATCGGGCAAACCGTTGGTAATTCATGTGCATGCCACAGAGTTTGATAGAAGTGGAGAAAATGTAAATAGTATCACTTATGGTATAGAACGTATGGGAATGATGGAGGCAGACAGGGTAATTACCGTAAGTAATCTTACAAGAAATATAGTGATAAGCAGGTATGGTATCGACCCCTCAAAGGTTGTTACTGTTCATAATGCAGTGGATTTTAAGGAGACTGCACCATACGAGATAAGACGTGGGGTAGATGAGAAGATTGTAACATTTCTTGGCAGAATCACATTTCAGAAAGGCCCCGGTTATTTTATAGAGGCTGCAGCAAAAGTGCTTAAAAGATGTGATAATGTGCGGTTTGTAATGGCCGGTAACGGAGATCTCCTTAACAGGTCTATAAGACGTGTGGCAAAATTGGGGATAGCGGACAGATTCCATTTTACAGGGTTTCTTAAAGGGGATGACGTAAAGAGGATGTTTGCCTACTCCGATGTGTATGTAATGCCGTCTGTTTCCGAACCGTTTGGAATATCCCCTTTGGAGGCTATGAAATCAAATGTTCCGGTTATCATATCTAAACAATCGGGAGTATCTGAGGTACTTAGGTATGCTATTAAGATAGATTTCTGGGATATAGATGCAATGGCAGACTCAATATATGCACTGCTTAATTATCCGGCTCTTTCCAATATGAGCACACAGTATGGGATGAAAGAGGTAAACGCGCTCAAATGGGAGAATGCAGCCAAAAAGATAAAGACTGTATATGAGTCGGCTGTTGGAGCGTAGCGTATAATGTGTAAGAGCCTTAAGGCGTTATTTATCGGGAAGAAAAAAGTTATTACTATGG
>CAVHKR010000019.1:0-14568 GCA_963636615.1 Acutalibacteraceae bacterium
GTATACATACATATTGTCTGGAACACAAATGGTTTTATTATCCCCTTCAGTTACCTCAACTTTACCCTCAACCATAACCATACTTGCGTAATCATCATCGGGATATGAACAAACATCAAATTCTGTAGAGATTGCTCTTACGCTAAAATCTTTAGAGTTTACTATAAAAGGCCTTTTCTCTTTCTCTTGGGCAACAATAAAATAAGCCTGGCCACTTAAAGAAACATCTCTTATCTCTCCGAATTTTACAGGATACCTTAAAGATGAGGATGAATTCATGTACACGATAGTTCCATCTGATAATTGGAGAGTATATTTCTTTCCGGCAGGGATATATATGCTGTTGTAGATAGTCTCGTTGTTTTTGCTGTTAGATACATTGTTCTCTGTATATGTGATTTTAGATCCATTCTGCACATTAACGGTTGTTCCATTTGTCTCTTGTTTTATTGCAGACAAAGTATTAGACAGGTCTATTATAGTACTGTCTGACAAGAATAAATTTATATTTGAGCTATCAGCTATGGTGGGTTCTATATATGCCGTTTGGTATAATATAGGTATATCTTTATGTGGAACAATAAAGTATCCTATTACTGCAGCGATTAATAGCACAGCAGCAATAGGAGAGAGCCTTACAAGGTATTTGATACTACTATGTCTGTTGAGAGGCTTTTGTGCAATTATTGAGGCTAAAACCTTCTCTGTATGGAGTTTAGAAGGGGTATAGCCATGTGTAAGATGCCATAATCTCTTTTCTTTTAAAAAAAGATTTTTATTGTGTGCATCTTTAATCCAGAGAGAGAAATACTCAATCTCTTTGGCAGAGGCTTCCCCATTAAGAATATTTGTTATAAGCTTTTTATTGTCCATTTTTAATGTCATTCTATAATAGAGACAATAAAAAGATGGGATACACCCAAAAAAATATGAAAAATTTTATAGATTGTAAAAACAGATAAGGACAAGGAGCCACTCCAAGTCTTTTTTGAGCCGTTTAGTAGCCATGTTGATATGGTTTTCAACGGTTTTTGTGGTTATTCCCAATTTTTCAGCTATTTCTGAATTTTTAACACCATCAAAACGGCTCATTACAAATACCTTTTTGGTTTGAGGAGGTAAATTATTACATGCCTCCATAACAGCTTTTTCAAACTCTTTAGAATGGAGCTCCATTTCGGCCTGAGGTTGTTGTATTACATAATCAAAATATAGGTCAACATGAGATGAATCTATATACTTTGATAAAATTCTACTGTGAACTTTGCTATTTAGGCAGGCATTGTAGACACTTTTGTAAAAGTATGATACATAGGATGTTTTTATTGTTATGGAATCTTTTTTTAACCATAGATTGGTAAATACAGTCTGCACAACCTCCTCTCCGGCATTTCTGTCGTTTAGTACTCTGCCAGCATAGTTCACCAGAGACGGGTACAACTCTTTGAAAAAGCCCTCGAATGCAGATTGCTCCATGTATAACTTGTTGAATAAAAAATGCGAGAGGACCATAGCAGGTCTTCCCGCATATATATCTGTTGTGACTCTTATTTGCAGATTGCAGCGTATGCGTCAGCGTCTAACAAATCGTTAACCTCAGCCGGATTAGAGATCTCAACCTTAATCATCCAGCCTTTTCCGTAAGGATCTGAGTTAACAACCTCCGGCTCACTCTCAAGGTCTGCATTAACCTCAATAACTTTACCAGATACAGGCATAAGAGCATCTGCTACAGTCTTAACTGCCGCAATATTACCAAATAATTCGCCCGACTCCAGCGCCTCTCCCTCTGTTTGAACGTCTACGAATACTATATCTCCCAACTGACTTTGTGCATAATCTGTAATACCTACAGTTGCAATGTTGCCATCTACTTTAACCCACTCGTGGTCTTTTGAATACTTTAGATTATTAGGTGTGTTCATTTTATTATTTTTTTAATTAGTGATTCTGTTCATAGCCCTACGGCAAATTTTGCACAAAAATAAAAAAAACATGCTACAAACGTTAAAAACTCTTTAAAAGATATGTTACAGAATCTTCAGAGTAGATTTTATAAGCTCTTCTAAAGGGAGTTCCGGAGCCTTTCTTAGCACGGAAGCAAGAGCTTTTTCTGCCGCACCCTTCTGGAATCCAAGCATAACAAGAGCAGACAGAGCCTCCTCCCTATCTGAGTTATTGTAGGGAAGCAGGGTAGTAATGCTATCTGTATCTGATGTCTTGCCAATCTTGTCCTTCAACTCTATAATAACCTTTTGTGCGGTTTTTAGACCTATCCCCTTAACACTCTTTATCTTGTTAACATCACCTTGAATGATTGCTGTGCGTATCTCGTTGGCGTTAAGAGAGGATAGCATCACTCTTGCACTGTTGGGACCAATTCCGGAAACGCTTATAAGTTGCAGAAAGACAGTGCGCTCATCCTTTGTCGCAAATCCAAACCAAAGATGAGTGTCCTCTCTCACATGGTTGTAGATATAGAGTTTTACCTGTTTCTGTTGATGAATATCGGAATATGTCTGCAGCGAAATCTGCAACGAGTATCCTATGCCGTTGTTCTCTATAATTGCCTCGGCAGGGGATATTTCAGCTATTGTTCCTGTTATATAATCGTACATTTTCTCTCCTTTTCTTCTGGCCAAATTGAGCTAAAAGAGGTTTTATGCTTATTTTTCGAATATTGCAAATGTAAATATATGTCTTACAATAAACAAATACTCTTTATATTTAGCCTCTGTATTTTGTAGGGATGAAGAGGAAGCATTGGAGTTGGCTACAAAAGGCAGTAGCATAGTTATTCCAATTTAGAAATGGTTGTTGCAACCGGCATAAAAAACAGTAGTTTTTATGTACATTTGCAAGATTGTTTTTAGGGCGATTGTGGCATGGAGAAATGGAGAGGAAAACTGCACTAAAGAGAACAGCGCTCAATGCTGTTTTGTTAGATAAACAAAAATTTTGAATTGAGTAACATGAATACAATAAAAGAGTTAAGAGAGCAATTCCCGGCATTGGCTCAGATAGTGTATGGCAGGCCGCTTGTCTATTTAGACAATGCGGCAACAGCGCAAAAACCGGTGGGCGTGATAGAGTTGTGCAATAGAATGAACAGCGGACTGAACGCAAACGTCCACAGGGGGATGTACATGTTGTCTGAGGAGGTTACCGCGCTCTATGAGCAGGCAAGAGAGGATGTAAGGGCATTTATAAATGCTCCGGGCAGGGAGAACATAATATTCACATCGGGGACAACAGCTTCAATTAATCTTGTGGCAGGCAGCTGGTGCGGCAAATTCCTCAAAAAGGGAGATGTGATACTTGTCTCAGAGGATTCACACCACTCCAATATTGTCCCTTGGCAGGCGGCCGCAGAAAGGGCAGGAGCAAGCATAAGGGTACTCCCTGTAGATGACAACGGACAGTGGAGGATTGACCAATTAAAGGAGCTGTTAGATGAGAGGGTAAAATTAGTAGCCCTAACACACATTTCAAATGTATTGGGATTGGTAAATCCTGTAAAGGAGGCTATAAAAACAGCACATTCCTGTAATATCCCCGTGCTTGTAGATGGAGCGCAGGGGTGTGTGCATGAGAGTGTAGATGTACAGGATTTAGATTGCGACTTTTACGCCTTTTCGGGACATAAAATTTATGCCGCAACAGGGACAGGCATATTGTACGGGAAGACCGAAATATTGAATGAGATGCCCCCATATATGGGAGGTGGAGATATGGTAGGGACTGTAACCTTTGCCAAAACAACATACGCCTCTCTTCCACTTAAATTTGAAGCAGGAACGCCAAACTTTATTGGTGCTGCCACATATACTCCGGCCATAGAGATGATTAGACAGATGCGTAGTGGGGAACTTGCAAAGGCTGTAAAAAAAGAGGAGACTGCAATAAAAAACTATTTGGAGAGGGAGTTTGCCTCAATCGAGGGGCTTAAAGTTTATGGGAGAGGGGAGAACAAGATAGCCCTCTTCTCATTTAGCATAGAGGGGGCGCATCCGTTGGATATGGCTCAGATTTTAGACAAGATGGGAATGGCGTTCAGAACAGGGATGCTCTGCGCAGAGCCTACCATGACACGGTTTGGCGTAACATCCATGATGCGTATCTCATTTGCCCCCTACAACACCTTAGAGGAGGCAGAAGCCTTTATAGCCGCACTTCGCAAGGGGTTGGCAATGCTTAGATAATGTTATAGATGCGCTTCCCGATAAACATCTGGGGGTATAGCTTGACATGAAAGCCGCCTGTATAAATATAGCAACCTGTATTACGGCAAAGCACGAGGTGATGAGAGTAATTTAAAGCTGTATGCAAATGAACAAAACAGAACAAAATATGAGCATAAAAGAGAGGGAACGGGAGATTGTAGAGGAGTTTGCACTTTTCCCCGAATGGATGGATAAATATGAATATCTCATAGAACTTGGCAAATCTCTTCCGGCAATAGCGGAGGAGGAGAAGACAGATGAGAACCTTATTAAAGGATGCCAGAGCCGGGTTTGGCTCAAATGTGGCGAAAAAGATGGAAAGCTCTGGTTTACAGCAGATTCAGATGCCATAATAACAAAAGGGATAATATCACTCCTTATAAAAATCTACAACGGAGCAACACCGCAAGAGATATTGGCTGCTCCACCGGAGTTTATTAAGGAGATTGGACTACAGGAGAATCTTTCTCCAACAAGAGCCAATGGATTAGCGTCAATGGTAGAGAAGATAAAATGGCATGCAATGAATGCCATTTAGCAGATGGGTGAAAATAACCAGTTTAAGACAGAATTATGGAAAAGAGTAAAGAATCGGTTTTAAGAGATGTAGTACGAGCCCTAAGGCAGGTATATGACCCTGAAATACCTGTTAATATATACGATTTGGGTCTCATCTACGACCTCAAAATAGATGAAGATCACAAGGTTTTCATTAAGATGACCCTTACCGCACCAAACTGTCCTATGGCAGACGAACTGTTGGAGCAGGTAAATGATGTTGTAAAGGATACCCCTGGAGTTACAGACGCAGCCATTGAGCTTGTTTTTGAGCCGGCATGGGACAAGAGCAGGATGAGCGAGGAGGCTATGTTGGAGCTTGGAATGTTGTAGGGCTATGACAAGACAACTTTACAAAGTGTATCTGCTGCTTGGCAGTAATATGGGCAACCGCGAGGAGATACTGGAGCAGGCTGTGCTGAATCTCATAGATGCCCTTCTTCCCGATTACACAGAGGTTGCTTCACTTGCAGAAGCAGTTAATACATCCGCCCTGTATGAGACCGAGCCATGGGGATTTGATAGCAAAGAGAAGTTTATGAACCAAGCCTTTACCTGTATAACAGAACTCTCTCCGCACAAGGTGTTGGAGGAGTGTCTGAGAATAGAGCGAGAGCTTGGGCGAGTAAGAGAGGGAGCGCAGTTCAATGGGAAAGGGGAACGGATTTACGCTTCCAGACCGATTGATATAGATATCCTTCTATTTTACAAACAGACACAGCTGCCGGTGGCAGAGAGGGCAGATGATGTTAAAGATAAGAGGAAAGAGAGGGGAGAGAATAGAATTATGTTTGGAGGCAAAGGGAACAAAGACAGTAAAATAGAGGGTGAGAACTTCTCATGGGAGCTGTGCCGCATAGATGACAGCAATTTGGTTGTTCCGCACCCAAGACTGCACGAGAGGGAGTTTGCAAAACTGCCCATGAGAGAGTTTGTAAAGGATGCCCCAAGGGGATTTGCAGATTTTGTACAATAAACGATTAAGCCGAGCGCAGAAGCAAAATTTATTTTGACTATGCCGAGGCGAGGAAAAGCTGCAAGAGGGTGCAGTTTAAAATAGTACAGACAAACGGTAAGGAGTGGAGATGACAGATAAGGCAATTAATAATGTTAACAATATAAATTATGACACAGGAAGACCTTTTTAAAAATCTTATTGCTCACACCAAAGAGTATGGATTTATTTTTCCATCGAGTGAGATTTATGATGGATTAGGGGCTGTTTACGACTACGGGCAGTTAGGCAGTGAGCTTAAAAACAATCTTAAAAGGTATTGGTGGGATGCCATGGTACGACTCCACGAGAACATAGTTGGAATAGATTCTGCCATCTTTATGCATCCGCGAATCTGGGAGGCATCTGGGCATGTAGGTGCGTTTAACGACCCTCTCATAGACAACAAAGACTCCAAGAAGAGATATAGGGCAGATGTGCTGTTAGAGGATTACATAGCCAAACTGGAGGAGAAGATTAACAAGGATGTTGAGAAAGGGAAAAAGAAGTTTGGCGATGCTTTTGACGAGGCTCAGTTCAGGGCTACCAATCCCAATGTCTTAAGGAATCAGACCAAGATAGATACTTGCCGTAACAGGATGGTTAAAGACCTTAACGATAACAATTTTGAGGATCTCAGGCAGCTCATTATAGATTGCGATATAGTTTGTCCTATATCGGGAACCAAAAACTGGACAGAAGTAAGGCAATTTAACCTTATGTTCAGCACCCAGTTGGGGAATGTAGCGGATAAATCAGATATTCTATACCTCAGGCCGGAGACAGCTCAGGGAATCTTTGTAAATTTCCTTAACGTTCAGAAGACAGGACGTATGAAGATTCCATTTGGTATTGCCCAGATAGGGAAAGCGTTTAGAAATGAGATAGTAGCAAGGCAGTTTATCTTTAGGATGAGAGAGTTTGAGCAGATGGAGATGCAGTTCTTTGTTAAGCCGGGGCAGGAGATAGAGTGGTTTAAAAGGTGGAAAGAGACCCGTCTAAAATGGCATCTGGCTCTCGGTCTCGGATCTGAGAACTACCGTTTCCACGATCATGAAAAATTAGCACATTATGCCAATGCCGCAACAGATATTGAGTTCAACTTCCCATTCGGCTTTAAAGAGTTGGAGGGCATCCATTCAAGGACCAACTATGACCTTGGCCGTCATCAGGAGTATTCCGGCAAGAAGATTCAATATTTTGATCCTGAGCAGGGAGAAAGCTATGTCCCATACGTAATAGAGACCTCTATTGGTGTAGACAGGTCTGTATTGGCTATCCTTTCTGCCGCATACACAGAGGAGAAATTGGAGAACGGAGAGGAGAGAGTTGTAATGAAGTTCCATCCGGCTCTTGCTCCTGTAAAGGTTGCCGTTCTTCCTCTGCTTAAGAAGGACGGACTTCCTGATATTGCACAGGAGATAATGGATATGCTTAAATTTGACTATAACTGCCAGTATGACGAGAAGGATTCTATCGGGAAGCGTTACAGAAGACAGGATGCCATTGGAACTCCTCTCTGCATAACAGTAGACCATCAGACACTCACAGACAGAACAGTTACAGTCAGAGACAGAGATACCATGGAACAGCAACGTGTGGACATTACAGAACTGCCTGCCTTGGTAGACGGGAAGGTGAATATGAAACACCTGTTAAGAGATTGTATAAGAGGGTAAATTCTGTATTACGACCACTATATAAATTCTGAAGAGAAGAAGAAGCCCGGCAATGCGCCCGGGCTTCTTCAATAACCATAAAACCAAACTTTATAAACCGTTATTCACTCTCGCTTGTACTATGAACAGTTGAACTAAGTTTTTGTTGATTTTTCTTAGAACAAATTACGTGCCTCATCGCCAACAAGCTGTCCATCGAACAGATTAAGTATTCTCTGAGTATATGTTGCATCATGCTGGGAGTGTGTTACCATAATGATGGTTGTCCCCTCTTTATTCAGCTCCGTAAGCAGTTCCATAACCTCCTTACCGTTCTTTGAGTCCAAGTTACCTGTAGGCTCGTCGGCAAGGATAAGGGCGGGGTTGCATACAACAGCTCTTGCTATTGCAACTCTCTGTTGTTGACCTCCCGATAACTGTTGAGGGAAATGAGATGCCCTATGGCTTATGTTCATTCTCTTTAGAATGTTGTTTACCATCTCTTTACGCTCAGAAGCCTTAATATTCATATAGATAAGCGGAAGCTCCACATTCTCAAACACATTCAGCTCATCTATCAGATTAAAGTTCTGGAATACGAACCCAATGTTTCCTTTACGGAATTTGGTCCTGTCTTTCTCCTTAAGGGTACTTACCTCTTTGTCTAATAATTGGTAACTGCCCGATGTAGGGTTGTCTAACAGGCCCAATATGTTGAGCAGGGTAGATTTACCGCAACCTGAAGGACCCATGATTGCAACAAATTCTCCTTTGTTTACTTCAAATGAAACGCCGTTTAGCGCTATCGTTTCAATCTCTTCTGTCCTAAAGACCTTTTTAAGATCCGTTACTTGTAACATTGCCATAATATTCTGTATTTTTTAATTATTAATATTCTTTAAATTTTGCCTAAAAGTTGTAAAATTAGGGAGTTGCAAGCCTTTTGAAGCTCTAATTCTTTTCCTAAAAACTTTAATTGTTTCAAAAGCGCCTAATATACAACTGTTTGAACTTGAGGCTTCCGGAGCATACTATTGTTATGTGAGGAAAGCCGAAAGTGATAAACAGGCAGTAGATTAGGATGCTTTTAAACAATTGCTTATTCACTCTTCAAATTCTCTATAGGATTCAAATTAGCCTTCTGCCATACCGTAACAGCACTAACTACAATTATAACCAACAGAGTGAACAATACGCATCCTGCAAACAGATACCAGTTTAAACTTATCTTTGTTTCAAACAGGCTAAGGAATGTATCTCCTGCATAGTAAGCTCCGATTCCTCCAATCACCACTGCAAAGATTGCAATATAAAGCGTTCTTTTTAGAACAAGTATTATAAGCTCTCCAACAGATGCTCCGTTTACCTTTCTTATGCTCATCTCCTTTCGACGTCTGTTGCTCTCCTCTATAGAGTACGCTACGATACCCATTAAGGTAATGAAGAGTGTAACAATGGTTGCAACTATTACAGAGTCTCTAAGTTGCTTCATTTTGGTGTATTTTGCTTCGTATTCGGCAGCTGCACTCAAAAGGTTGAGTTCTTTGTCGGGAAGCTGAGTATTAAGAAAATTCTGTACTGTTGCGCGGTTTTGAGGGTTGTTCGCTGTTAGTTTTACAACCAAAAGCTGCGGCGCCCAATTAATGTTTGCAGAGTCTCTGTAGTTGTAATAGAACTGTACCATCCCTCGCTTGTCTGAGTTCTGCAGGCTTCCCAAAAGGAAATCTTTGAATACACCCCTTATGACAAACATGTCTGCCTGACTATCCGAGTGTTCGGTCACTAAAACGGCTTTGCCTACACACCCGTCTGTCCATCCTGCTGTCTGGGACATCTTCTTCTGGAAAGTCTCACTTACAATAATCTCATTGGCAGCTGTCCCCGGCTCAAAAGGTTTGCCCTCTATGATTGGAATACCAAGTATCTCCATACCGTTAGCGGTAGACATATAGAGGTCTGCTATATTAAAGAGAGATTTCTCTATATCCTCCGGCAGATAGATATTGTTTCCGCTCTGCCCAAAGAACGGCAGGGTAGACATAAGCGCTGCATCCTCAACGCATGAGAGCTTTTTAGCCTCCTCCATTACGTAATCCCTTGACGCTGCAGGAACATACTGCATGTCGCAATAGGCAAGCTTTTCATATCTGTATCCAGGGTCTGTACCGGTAACTTTATGATATTCAAGGAATGTAATGACAAAGAGTGTTATGAACAGTGCAGAGAGGGTAAACTGAACAAACAGCAGTGCATATTTCCACCCTTTTGCCCCCTCTTTAAGATTCTTGAAGGCTGCCGTAACCGGTATGTTTGCATATACAGATGCCGGAATAAAACCCCCAACAAGAAACAGGGCAACAAGTACTCCTGTAAGCAGAATAATCACATTTCCCTGGGCAAGCGCCTCAATTGGGGTTCCAATCATGTATGTTGCCTTTTGTGCAAATGCTGCAACTAACGCCAGTGCCAGCACAAGTGATATAAGCAGATCCATTACAGCATCTTTAAGCAGCATATTTCTTATGTTCCACTTCTCCGCTCCGTAACATTTTAAGACAGCAACTGTCTTGGATCTCTTTATCATAGAGGAGAGTGTAAACAGTACGTAGTTCATTATAGATGCTACAAGCAGAATAATGCCCACAACCAAAAGAATTAAAGAGGTTTTGTTTGAGTCTGTAAATTTGCCGTGTATGCTATCTACAGGGTTTATCTCAAAAGTATATGTAACACCGGATTTCTCAAGCTCCTCCAACGGAAGATGCTCTTTGCAGGCCAATTCAATGGCTTTGTTCACAGATTCCCTGTCGTTGGCGGGGGAGAGCTTTACATAGCTTCTGTAACGCTCGTTGCCGTTCCAGTTGTGTGTGCCGTCATACATAAACCTCTTTATAGAGGGCATTGCCAAGAAGAGGGGATTGTCTCCGAATTCGGAGTTTAGAGGGAAGTCTTCGTAAATACCTGCAATGGAGAAATCCATATTATTGAATTTGAGTTTCTTCCCGACAAGTGCTCCATAGTCATTATCTTTGCACATCCTTGCTGCAAATGACTTTGGCACAGCGAGATTCAGATCTATGTTAAGGGAGCTTGTAATATCTCCTGCCACAGCCTTTCTGCCCATTATCTGAAAGAAGCATGAGTCTGCAATGCTTACCATCCCGGCAACCCTTTTAATGCCATCCTCATCATAAAACTCCACATTGTCTAATATTGGAGTCGTTCTTGTTGCAAGTTCAATTCCCGGGCAGTAATCCATAAGTCCCGGTGCAACGCCTCCCGGTGTACTCAAATAGCTGCCCGGCTCGTTTCCCTCATGCCCAATCTTCATGGTTACAAGATATACCCTGTTTTTGTCTGGAATGTAAGAGTCGTAAGTCTTTTCAAACCAAACTTTTGCAATAAGAACCAAGCCTAAGGCAAGGCCTGCTGCCAAGAGTACGATTTTAGTGATTCTCTGTTTCATTTTTTTCAAAAATTTATCCTCATCTACAGCTTTGTCTTCATGCTCAATTTGTCCTCACGTACCTCATAGTACGCTGCGGGAATTTCGCATTTGCCAAATTGTATATGAGGCAAATTTTGAAAAAACACGAAGACTTTTCTGTTATGCTTTGGAAGTGTGCCAAAATAGTGCCTTTAGTTGTAAAATACTGTTATATAAGTAAATATGCAATCATGTAATTTATTATGTTGTCTATTTTTTTTACAATATAGTGGCTTGTTTGTGTGAAATTTAGACAAATAACAAAATAAAAAACAATATAACTCCAATCAAAGAAAGGCTCTGCAAAGAAAAACAGTGATTCTGTAAAGGCTTTTAGAGATAAGAGGCATTACTGTATAAAGTATCATTTTTGAGTTTTTATGTATATATTTGCATTATTAAGTATCAAAATTGAGATGTTAGATAATATATATATGATGTCGGACACCGTAATTTGTAAAAAAATTGCGGCAAATATCAAGAAAGTACGCTTGAAACAGAATATGTCGCAATTGGAGCTTGCAGACAAATCCGGGGTTTCCATCTCTTCAATAAAACGTATGGAGGATGGAGAATTGAAAAATTTTGAGTCAATAATCAGAGTTTTACGAACTTTAGGAATGCTTGATGTTTTTATCCCACTTGTAGAGGAGGAGCAGTTAAGCCCTAATGAATATTATGAATTGGCAAACAAAATTAACAAACGAAATCGTAAAAGAGCATCTAATGGTTATGTCAAAGATAAAAAGGAGGAATTTGAATGGTAAGTGTAGCTCGAGTTAACTTATATGGAGAGCCCATAGGTTCTGTAAGTTGGGATGAAAGATACAATATCGCAAGATTTGAGTATGATAAAAAATTCTCTTTGAAAGGCATAGAGCCTTCACCCATTATGATGCCTGTAAAAGAGGGCCGTGTGTATAGCTTTGGAGATATTGACAAAACCACCTTCAAGGGGTTGCCAGGTATGCTTGCAGATTCACTACCAGATACCTACGGACGCGCTCTGTTTGAAAAATGGCTTGCATTAACAGGACGTACCAGTGGTAATGCTATTGAAACACTTTGTTTTTTGGGCAAGCGTTGCATGGGAGCACTCGAATTTGAGCCGGCTGTGGATAATATAGATATAGATGTCAAAATAGAGATAGATTCACTGGTGAATGTGGCAAAAGAAGCTTTGTCCAACAAGTCTGATTTCAGTGTGAATATAGATAAGAATAAAAAAGCTGCCATTGCAGAGATTCTGAGACTTGGAATCTCTGCAGGTGGGCAAAGAGCCAAGGCGATTATAGCATACAATAAAGAGACGGGTGAGGTGAGGTCCGGCCAGGTAGACGCACCGAATGGATTTGATTATTATCTGATTAAATTGGATGGAGTGTCAGCTACGACAGGCTTTAGAGAGACTGAAAATTATGGCCGTTTGGAATATTCATTCTATAAATTGGTGAAAGAATGTGGTATTCAAATGAGTGAATGTTCATTAATTGAAGAGAACGGGAGAGCGCACTTCCTTACAAAACGATTTGATAGAGTGAATGGAGAGAAGGTACATATGCAGACGCTTTGTGGCATTGCTCACTTTGATTACAGACTTTTAAGAACATATTCGTATGAGCTGGCATTTAATGTAATGCGTGCACTGCGACTTACCTACAAGGAGGCACAGGAGATGTTTAGGCGAATAGTATTTAATGTGGTGATACGTAATCAAGACGACCACACTAAGAATATATCTTTCCTAATGGATAAAAACGGCAAATGGAGACTTTCTCCGGCTTACGATATGGGATATGCTTTTAATCCGGATGGGGAATGGACGTCAATGCACCAGATGTCTGTAAACGGCAAGTTCAATAACATTAATAGAGATGATTTAATGGAATGTGCTGCAAAGAACAGCATAAAAAATGCCGCGCAGATAATTGATGAGGTCTGTAATGCTGCATCTAAATGGCCCGATATAGCCAAAGAATGTGCTGTACCGCAAAAAATGACAGAAGCGGTAAAACAGAATTTTCTATTCCTCTAATTTTTAGGTAAAAGAAGAAAAAGACTGTTTCCTTCCCGACAAATAACAAAAAGCGTTTGTTGCAGATTGGCAGCAGCTCCTATCCACGACAAACGCCATTTTCCATTAAAGATTGAAAGTGTTTTTTCTGTTCAATATAAAAGTTTGTTAAAAAGTGCAAATACAAGGCTTGCGAAATCATTAAACACCGGAGCATACCTTAGTATGTGAGGATTTTAATGATGAGCGTAACGCAGTAGTTGCCTTTTTAACAAATCTTTTATTCGCTCTTGATGCTCTCCACAGGATTAGCAGTAGCCGCACTCAAACTCCTCACCGTTACAGTTACAATTGTAATGGCCAAAACAATAAGCAACGCCACTGCAAACACCCACCAATGGAGCGATGTATGATAAGCAAACGAGTTGAACCATTCGTTAATGATGTAAGAGGTAACAGGAATTGCAATTACAAAACATACTGCAATAATCTTAAGATATTTGTAGTTGAACATCTTAAGGATGTCGCCTATAGACGAACCAAGTACCCGCCTTATGCCAATCTCATGCTTTCTGTATTGAGTCTCAAACATTACCAACCCGAACACACCCATTAAAGAGATGATTATAGATATTACGGAGAATATGGTGATAAGATTTGACAGTTGGCTCTCCTTCTTGTAGTTTGAACCAAGCTCCTCATCAAAACTATTGAAACTCATCCACTCATCCCTCATGTTTGGTGCCAGCTCCTTAATGACAGAACATACATGCTGCTTAGCAGACTGAATATCTGCTCCCGGTGCAAGACGGATGTAGATATGCCTTTGCGCCCTCCAAGGTTTTGTACCCATAACATAAAAGGCAAAAGGAATAGTCTCGTATTGCATTGGCCTAAAGTGGAAGTCCTCGCATATTCCAATAACAGGGGACAATCCAATATGGCCGTACAACTGATCCTCCAATGTTATATTGTACTGTTTAGCCGCAGTTTCGTTAATGATGAATATTCCGGACTCCTTAAGTTCGTCGTCTTGAGTAAAATATCTTCCGTCCAACATTCTTATCCCCATCATCTTTACAAAATTGTAAGATACGGGAAGTACCTGCAACTGAATGTTTTCCCCTTTAAATTCTCTTCCCCATCCCATTCGGCTCTGAGCAATGAAGTTATTGTCGCAGAAAGCTGCATCTACAATCGAAGGGTTCTCTTTAAACCTGTTTACCAGCATTGTCCGTTTGTCGGGAGTGTCAAGAATAGAATTTGAACCGTAGACAGATACCATATTCTCTTTATTGAACCCCATGTCGTAGTTGAGCATATAGTTATGCTGCAGATTAACGAATATAGAGCAGATAATCAGTGATATGGAGATAAAGAACTGAATACCTATAAGGAGGTTCCTTAAAGCCATACCGGATTTCGTAGATGAAAAACTTCCCTTTAGAACAAAAGCCGTATTGAATGATGTTATGTAGTACGCAGGGTACAAGCTGCCGGCCAATGTAATGACTACTGCAACAATTATTGTCCCGACAAATACTGTAAGGTTGCTTGAAAATGCCAATGATGTTGTAAAGTAACCTGCCATTGCGGAGTTTGATACATAGAAGTCTATGTAGTAGCTTATAAGC
>CAVHKR010000020.1:0-14459 GCA_963636615.1 Acutalibacteraceae bacterium
CATAACTAATTGATTATTAATATATTATAAATGATAAAAAATTTACCTCCTTTGTAAATCATGGTAAAAAACTGCTTGTTGATAACTTGTTAATAACCCTAAATCAAGATTGTAGCTACGTAAGAACTAAAATACACTTACCCTGATATATTTTTTTGGATTGGCTGTAATTTTTTGGACCAAGTCGTCTATATGAAAAATCAATGAATCAACATTGTTATAAATTGTCTCTGAGTTGAGAAGTTTCCCAACTGTGCCGTTAGGGGACTCAAGCTGTGATATAAGGGAATTAAGTTTTGCAATGGTCTCCTCTATTGGCGATTTTGCAATGCCGTCTGTTATGTTTCTAAGATTATTCAGCGATTCCTCAATATTACCTTTATTGGCCTTTAATGTTTCGGAAAGTTCAGACAGATTGGCAATAAGCTCTTTTGCCTGCGGTGCCATATCATTAAGTTGAGCAGATAGTTTTTTTGCGTTTGAGGCTGTTGCATTCAGATTGATAAAGGTTTCAGAGAGATTTTTCTGTGCCGATGAGTCTAAAATGTTATTTATGTTTGTCAGTGTCTTGTTGAGATTCTCCATAACTGTATAGAACTGCTCCTTAAGAGGGGTAATCTCGTTTGTAAATGCAGAGATCATATCCGGAACTATAACGCCCTGCAGGGTGTCGTTGTTTGTCATGTGTATATTGGAGCTGCCCAATGATATTCTTACCGATTTGCTCCCAAGTATGTCTGCGCTGTACAGCTCTGCTTTTGAGTTGTTTGGGATTGCATAATCAGACTTGATGGACATACGTATGATAAACAGATCCTTTGTATTATCATATTTTATACTCTCTATTGAGCCCACTTTGAGACCTCTTATGTAGATTGGACTTGTGGCACTTAATCCGTCAACACTGCCGAATGTTGTATAGTATCTGCTGCGTCCGCCAAAGATATCGCTTCCTCGCAGAAAATTAATCACAGCAAAAATACATGCTATGGTAACAATTACAAAAAGTCCAAGATTCTGTTTTTTATTCAATATAGGTTTCATATCCGTGTTATTTTCTCTTTTAGTACTATCTCTCTGTGCTACCTGTCCGGTCTGAGGTTTTGCATTTTAGTTACAAATGCTTCGGGAAATTTTTTTCTTACTTTTGGCAATCTCTTCAAAGCCTCCTCTTTTGTTGCAAATGAACCGTGTATATATTTGTAGGTATTTCCAACCTTATATCTTGTAACAGGTATGCCTTTGAACATAGATGACGAACTGTTCATTTTCTTTGCAACACTCATTATCTGAATACCCCATGCGCCATCTATATGTTCATTAACTGCATCCCTCTGCCTAATCTCCTTCTCTGTGTACTCTTTGGGTTCTGCTTGTGTAAAACTCCGGGTATTCTCTGCATTCTCCACTGCAACTGCGCTGTCATATTCCTTCTTGTATTGTGCAAAAGCATCAAAAAGAGCCTGTGCTATCTCCTGCTGCCTGGCCTTGTTGTTAAGGATAACCCTGTCTTTTGAATTGGACAGAAACCCTATCTCTGTGAGCACTGCCGGCATGGTAGTTTTCCACAAGACAAGCAGCCCCCCCTGTTTCACTCCTCTGTTATGTTTTATGGGTCCTTTAGAAAAGTTGCTTTGAATATGGGATGCAAAGATGAGACTCTGCTCCAAATGGGTATTCTGCAGCAGGGAGAATATTATGTATGATTCGGGAGAATTTGGATTAAATCCTTCATATTTGGCCTCATAGTTATCCTCTATGGTAATAACCGAGTTCTCTCTCTTACATACCTCAAAATTACCGGAACTTTTTGAGGTTCCCATGACAAATGTCTCTGTGCCATGTGCCTCTGTAGATGTTGTAGAGTTGCAATGTATGGAGAGAAAAAGGTCAGCCTTGTTTTTGTTGGCAATGGCGGCCCTTACATCAAGGTCTACATATACATCATTTACTCTGGTGAATACCACTTTGACATCGGGAAAATTATCATTAATGAGTTTGCCTAACTTTAATGCAACAGCCAATGTTATATCTTTTTCCTTGATATTGCCAACTTTGCTTATTGCCCCCGGATGTTTGCCGCCATGCCCGGGGTCTATGACGATGCACTTGAGTTTGGTATATTCATTGTTAGGCGCATGGAGGCAGGGATTGGTTGCATTTGCGCAGACAAAAAACCAAAGGTGCAGGATGCCAAGTATGGTTATAATTTTTTTAAATATCATATTGTTGCAAAAAAGTGTTAAATTCGCACCCTGCAAAAATACTAATTTTGCTTGTTAAATCTCTATTTGGTATTGTAATTATTAAATAAAAGTCAAAACAGTTACTTAATGTCTGTAAAGATAAAAACATTAATAATCACGGTTTTAACAATGCTGGTACTTTTTGCCGGCAGTTTTATCGGTGTACAGGCATATCAATATAACGGACTTGTATCGGCAACTCTTCTACAGGATACCCTGCCAAGGGGTAAGGATTCTCTCATATTGGCAAATGCAGATTCGCTTGGCGTAACAGAAAGGGATTCGCTTGTAGTATCTGATTCGCTTAAAAACAGAGGGACATTGGAGTTCCCGGTGTTTTCTACAGCCAGAGATTCTACAGTAAAGGTGTTTGCCAACGGAAAGCGAATGATATACTATTACGGAGATATGAGCGTAAAGTATAATGACATGGAGATAAAGGCAGACTATATGGCATACGATATGTCTACCGGTATTGTCTTTGCCAAGGGTCTTCCCGATACAACAGGGGTTATTCAGGGCAGTCCTGTAATGAAGCAGGGGGATCAGACATTTGAGATGGAGAATGTCTACTACAACTTTAAGACTCAGAAGGCCAAGATAAAGAATATGATTACGCAAGAGGGGGAGGGGTATCTTCACGGGCAGTTTTTAAAGAAACTTCCAAACAATTCAATAAATATTTCCAAAGGAAAATATACTACATGTGATCTTGAGCATCCGCATTTTTACCTCAAGATGACTGCCGCAAAGGTGATCAATGAGAAGGGAAAGGGGCAGAAGACGGTTTTTGGTCCTGCGTATGTGGTAGTTGAGGATGTGCCAACCCCATTTGCGCTCCCATTTGGATTTGTGCCAAAGCTGAATGGCGGAAGAAGCGGTGGCGTGCTTGTGCCAACCTACGGTGAGGAGACCTCCAGAGGATTCTTCCTCAGAGGGTTAGGATATTATTTTGTATTTGGAGATCATTTGGATCTTGCCGCCACCGGTGACATATACACAAGGGGTTCATGGGGTATGCAGTTGAACTCCAGATATAACAAAAGATATAGGTACAACGGAACCTTTTCGCTTACATATCAGGATGATATAACAGGAGAGAAGGGTTCTCCAGACTATAACGAGATGACAAATTTCTCTGTACAATGGTCTCATTCACAAGATGCAAAGGCGCGTCCCGGTACAACTTTCAGAGCCTCTGTAAATTTCTCCAGTCCAAACAACAACAAGTACAATAATCAGACAAATATAAATCAGGCACTGCAGAACCAGATTTCGTCATCAATATCATACGGCAAGACATGGGCTGGAACCCCTTTCAGCCTAACTATAAATGCACTTCACAGCCAGAGTTCGAGAGACAGTTCGTACTCTGTTACACTGCCTAACCTAACCTTTACGGTCAATAGGATTTATCCTTTTAAAAGAAAGGAGAGAGTGGGAAAGGAGAGACTGTACGAGCAGTTTGCATTTAACTATAATACAACATTAGAGAACAGGATGAGCTTTAAGGCCAGTCAGGTAAATGATCCGAATTTCTGGAAAGATCACATGACAAATGGCATGAGGCATAGCTTCAGCATTCAGCTTCCAAGTCTTACCCTGCTCAAGTATATACAGATAGCTCCATCTGTAAACTATGGAATGAACTGGTACTTTACGGATATAAGCAAATACTTTGATACTGAGACTCAAAAAGTGGTGATAGAAAAGTCAGACCCGTTCAGCACCTTTGGTATTACGCAGAATTTTTCTGCAGGACTATCTGTAACAACCAGACTATACGGCCTTTTCAACTTTGGCAAGAACAGAAAGATAGAGGCTGTAAGGCACATGGTTACACCCTCTTTGGGGTTCAGTTTCCAGCCGGAGATGGGAACATCAATGAACGGGTACAAGACATTCAGTTATGTAGATATAAACGGAATACAGCATACGGAGGTGTATAACAGATTTGAGGGGGGTATAAACTCGGCTCCGTCGAGGGGAAAAAGTGCAAGTATGTCCTTTTCAATAGGAAACAATTTGGAGGCAAAGGTAAGAGACCTAAAAGACACTACGGGCAAAGGGATAAAAAAGGTTAAGCTTATAGATCAGTTGTCAATAGGCGGTTCGTATAATTTTCTTGCAGACTCCATGAATCTGTCTAACATATCGGTCAACATGTCAACAACAGTATTTGGCAAGTTGGGACTTAATGCAAACGCCACATTGGATCCTTACGCGGTAAACGATAGGGGACAGAGAATAAAAACGTTAAACATAATGCAGGAGGGTGGCTTTAAATTGGCAAGGCTTACCAATGCCAGTGTCTCGTTCTCATACGGTTTTAGTGGGGAAGGGAAAAGCCGTATGGGGCAAAGCTATGATTATAAATTTGATAAAGCGTCTTCATCTAAAGGGGGTACAGGGCAAGGTGACGGGCATGGCCATGGGTCGGTAGCGCAATATCAGAGAATCTACTATCATCCTGTTACGGGAGAATATATTCCCGGTGGATGGCTGTACTATATGGATCCAAATATTCCGTGGTCTGCTAATTTTAATTTTAACTATTCATATTCAAGAAGTTACCAGTATGCGAATCAGGTAAGACAGACAATAAACAACCACACTGTAGCATTGGGATTTTCAGGGCAGATGAGGCTCACAGAGAAGCTGAACTTTAGCCTTAACAGTGGTTTTGATCTGGCAAAAATGAAACTTACCACTACACAGATGAACGCATCATACGACCTGCACTGTTTTCAGATTTCGTTCTCGTGGGTTCCATCGGGTCAATGGCAGAGCTGGAGTTTTAGGATAAATGCCAAGGCTTCTGCATTGGCAGATCTGCTGCAGTTTAAGAAGAATGCCAGCTACTGGGATAAATGAGGCCTGTTGTAGAGCCGTTTTGAAATATATCTTATTGCAATTGCCATTACAGATATCAGAACTAAGGAGAACTCTATGAACAGCTGCTCCTTAATGATGGAGTTTGCTATTATAATATCGGGAGATTGCTCAAAGATATGCTCTATATCTGATGGATAATTGTAACGGCTCCACTTCTTTACAACAACTCCTTCGCAGATGTATATAGCTCCTCCGTTACTCCTGTTTAGAGAGACAACTGTTTTGTAGTCTGATGAATATACAGGGATTGAGCTGTTTGTAATCTCCTCGCCCAAGGCGGAGAGTATGAACAGCTTTCCGCCGGCTTTGGCTACACTGCTTGCCAACAGTTCTATTTCTGTAATTTTACTGTTTGACAATTGGTCCAATACAGATACAATAACAACAGGGGTGTTGAGGCTTAAGATAGAATCTGTTATAACCATGCCACGGCTGTCTCTTATGGAGAAGTCTATACTGCCGTCATTCTCTTCTGAGATAAGAATAGACTTGGAGTCTGTAAAAGACCATGTGGAATCGGGAAGGTTGTCTAACGTAAACTCCTGCTTCTTACCCTCTTTGGAGTAGACTAAAATCGTTTTATACTCTCTCAGCTGGTTCTCTAACAGTTTCTCTGTTAAATCTGTACCCGGCTTGAATTGCCCGAAATCTGCTATAGGCAGGAAAAACAGCGAATACAGAGCGGTGACTGCAATGAAGAGGGTATATGCACAGGTATATATATTCTGCCAGAATCTTGTTGCAATGGGAGAGAAGCTGTTACGTTGCATGTAAACGATAGCGGTAGCCCCCAATAGTAGAATATTCTTGACAAATGTCTGTAAGCCGGTAAGATGCAGAGCATCGCCAAAACAGCCGCAATCCTCAATGGGTAGAAATATTGCAGTGCATAGAGATAGTATTGTAAAAAACAGAGCCAGAACAAGGGATACTGCAGAAAAGAGCTTTACTTTTAATCCTTTAAGTATGGCAACGCCTGTTACAAACTCTATGCAGCACAAGATGACAGCCGCAGGGAGTGCGGTAAAATCGAAAGGGTTAAGGTGCATTACGCTTAGGTATTCCTTAATCTTTAAAGATGTCCCCACAGGATCCAATGCTTTAAGGAATCCCGATACTATAAATGTAACACCAATAAGGATTCGGCTCAGCCCTCTTAGAAACCTCATAGATATTCCTCTGTTTTATATTGATAAAGCCTTTATTTTGGCAAAAATCTCATTGGCCGGAAGCATGTTGCCGTTACAGTCACTACAGTCAACCTTTTTAAAATCAGAATCGCGGCTTACCTCTTTGAGGTAGATTTCACGTACACGCTTTTGGAAATCAATATCGGATTCATGAATATCCTCTTTCCCTTTAAGGTACACTCTGTCTTCCCCCTCTCTGTTCTCTTTGAGTTTTTTGTCTACAAAAGAGACAGGTACATCGAGAAAAATATTCACATCGGGACGTGGAATACCGTTTACATTGTACTCTGTTTCAAAAATCCAGTCCCTTAACTCCTCTCGTGCCTTAATATCTGTAATCTTTGCACACTGATATGCAATGTTTGAGTAGACATATCTGTCGAGCAGAACGGTGTCTCCATTGTTAAGCCACTCCCTTATTTGGCCGGAGGCTACTCTTCTGTCCTCTGCAAAAAGCAATGCAACAATCTGTGGATGTACATTCTCAATTTTTCCGTAATCGCCTCTTAGAAATCCGGCTATCATCTCTCCATACACAGGGGTATTGAACCTCGGAAAATGAATATATCTCAACACTCTTCCGCTCTGCTCAACATACTCTCTGAGCATCTTTACCTGGGTGCTCTTCCCTGCACCGTCGAGACCCTCCAAAACTATAAGCATTCTGTTATGATAATCTTTTTGCAAACTTACGTAAAATCTCTGGAAAAGACGAATAAAAAGGCGGAAATGTCTTTAAAACGACTATGAATAAGGCGTTTGCGAGGACAAATGGGGAAAAACACGCGCGTGACCCCCGCGCCCGTTTTTTTTCAAAAAAAAGTCCAAACCCTCTATTGGTTACAGTTGCTGTTATGAATAGTCATGGATTTTGTGTTACATTTGTAGGTTAAAAGTTTTTGAGATGGAAGTTACTGCCGAGAGAATCGCTGCTCATTTTAATGGCGAAATTATAGGAGATCCTAATGTAAAAGTCTCTACTGTTGCAAAAATAGAGAGCGGAAAGAGGGGGGCTATCTGTTTTTTGGCCAACCCGAAGTATAAACATTATCTTGAGGAATGCAAAGCAAGCATTGTTATTATAAACAGAGAGTTTAAACCTGATCATGAGATAGAGCCTACGCTTATTGTTGTAGAGAATGCCTACGAGGCTGTAGCATCTTTGTTAGATCTGCTCAACTCTTTGAAACGGGCAAACAGGAGGGGTAGAAGCTGGAGGTCCAGATGTGCGTGGAGCAGCAAGATAAGCAGAAGTGCCTATATAGGGGCATTCTCGTTTGTAGGCAGGAAAAGTACAGTGGGAGAGGGGACGCAGGTCTATGAGCAAGTGTATATTGGGCATAATGTTACTATAGGCAAAAATTGTATTCTGTATCCGGGGGTAAAGATATATGAGGGATGCCGGATTGGGGACAACTGCATTCTTCATTCCAATGTGGTTATCGGATCAGACGGATTTGGTTTTGCTCCAACCGAGGATGGTTCGTACAAGAAGATACCTCAGACAGGGATAGTTACAATTGAAGATAATGTTGAGATTGGTGCAAATACTACGGTAGACAGGGCTACAATGGGTACTACTGTAATAAGGAGAGGGGTAAAATTGGATAATCTTATTCAGATTGCCCATAATGTTGAGATTGGCGAAAATACGGTAATTGCATCGCAGTCGGGCGTTGCCGGGAGCGCAAAGGTTGGAAAGAACTGCATGATAGGAGGGCAGGTTGGTATATCGGGACATATAACCATAGCAGACAAGACTTCTATAGGGGCGCAGGCCGGCATAATGGGGAGTATAAAGAAGGAGGGGGAGATCTTGCTTGGCTCTCCTGCTTTTGACTATAAAACCTATCTGAGATGTTACGCAGCCTTTAAAAAGCTTAGATAACAGCTCAACCTGAATTAGATTTTGTTGGGCTTTTACGCCTGCTTGGATAAATTTTTGTTAAGATAAAATGATTATCTTTGCGCGATTATAGTGATTTATATGATAAACAGTGTTAAACAGCATACATTAAAAGGAAAATATTTCTTTGAGGGAAAGGGGCTTCATACAGGTAGATTTGTAAGAATGAGCATAGAACCGGCTCCTGCTGATTTTGGGATTAAGTTTAAAAGGACAGATTTGGGGGAGGATGCAATGATAGATGCCTCCGTTAAATATGTAACAACTACATCGCGCGGAACTACATTGGAAAAGGGGGATGTCAAAATATCAACCTTGGAGCATCTGATGGCTACGCTTTACGGTTTTGGTATAGATAATGCTCTTATTTGCATAAATGGTCAGGAGGTTCCTATTTTAGATGGTAGTGCAAGATTGTTTTCAGATGCAATATCCAAGGATGGGCTTGTAGAGCAGAACGCAGAGAGAGAGTATATAACAATAGACAGGAAGATAGAGATAAAGAACCCTGAAACCGGTTCTGAGATTGTGATTATGCCGGATGACAAGTTCTCTGTAGATTTGATGATAGATTATGGTTCAAAGGTCTTGGGAAACCAGTATGCGCGGTTTAACGTTGAATCGGATTTTGCAAAGGAGATTGCTCCATGCAGGACTTTTGTGTTTTTCCATGAGCTGGAACCGCTCTTTAAGAATAATCTCATAAAGGGGGGAGACTTGGACAACGCAATCATTATTGTTGAGAGGCCGGTTCCTCAGCCGGAACTGGATAGATTGGCTGACATCTTTAAAGTTAAGAGACTGGAGCGTGTACCCGAGGGCTACCTTAATCACTTGGAGCTTAGATATTCAAATGAGTGTGCCAGACATAAGCTGTTAGATCTTCTTGGAGATTTTTCTCTTGTAGGAAGGCATATTAAGGGCAAGGTAATAGCATATAAGAGTGGCCACGGCATAAACACCAAAATGGCAAGGCTTATTTATGATACATATTTAAAAAACAACTAAATATATAGAAATGGAACACGAAACAAATATTCCCAAGTATGATCCGAATGCGGCTCCTGTTTTGGACATTAACGGTATAAAGAGATTACTTCCTCACAGACCTCCGTTTTTGATGGTAGACAGAATTGTTGAGATGGGGGAGGACTATGTTGTTGGTATAAAAACTATTGGTGTTAATGAGTGGTATTTTAACGGCCATTTCCCGGAAGAGCCTGTTGTTCCGGGTGTTTTGTTAATAGAGGCAATGGCGCAAGTTGGCGGTATATTGGTGCTGAACAGTGTTGATGAGCCTGAAAGATATTCAACATATTTTGCCAAGATAGACAATGCAAAGTTCAAGAGAAAGGTGGTGCCTGGAGATGTTGTGGTATTCAAATTGACAATCACCAATCCTTTAAGAAGGTCTATAGTAAGCATGAACGGAAAGGCTTATGTTGGGGATACTCTTGTGTGTGAGAGCGATATGGTTGCTCAGGTAATTAAGAACAAATAAAAACTTACAATAATGAATAATTCGGTAGTACACCCAAATGCTAAAATAGGGAAAAATGTTGTAATAGAGCCTTTCTGCTATATTGCTGAAAATGTTGAGATTGGCGATAATTGTCATATTGGCCCTAATGTTACTGTTTACGACTATGTTAAAATTGGCAAAAACTGCAATATTTTCCCCGGTGCCGTAATAGGTGCAATACCTCAGGATCTTAAGTTTCAGGGGGAGGTTACCTATGTGGAGATTGGAGATAATGTTACAATAAGAGAGTGTGCTACCATAAACAGGGGTACTGCCGCCAGCGGTAAATACAAGACCATAATAAAGAATAACGTATTAGTCATGTCTTATGTACATGTGGCTCATGACTGTGTTATAGGGAACAATGTCATACTTGTGAGTTATGTTGGTCTGGCCGGCGAAACCGATGTAGATGATTATGCAATTATCGGAGGGAACTCTTCGGCTCACCAGTTTACAAAGATAGGTTGTCATGCCATGTTATCGGGAGGATCATTAATAGGGAAAGATGTACCTCCGTATGCAATGGCCGGTAAAAGGCCGTTGTCATTTTTTGGCGTAAATATCGTTGGACTTAGACGCAGAGGCTTTACGAGTGAGCAGATAGAGAGGATAAGGGATATTTACAGGGTCATATATCAGAGCAATCTTAATGTTTCGGATGCGTGCAAAAAGGTGGAGACAGAGATGCCTGATTCCAATGAAAAGAGGGTAATCTTAGACTTTATAGCTGAGTCAAAGCGTGGTATCATCAGGTATAGTCCCTCCTCTTCTGAGGAGTAAAACTATTTGATGACGGCCATGCTTCCCAACAAGGTATTGCTTACAACTGCATATTTTGCTCCTGTTGAGTATTTTGCTGTGTTGGATAACTGTTGTAATACTGTTATTGAGGCGTGCGAACAGTATCAGAAACAATCATACAGAACCCGTTGCCATATTCTAACAGGCAGCGGGATTCTTGTTTTAACACTTCCTGTATTGCGGAGTGTTTCTGCCAAAGGTGGTGCGGCAGGAGAGCCGGATAATGCAACGCACAAACTTCCCATTGCAGATGTCAGAATCGATTATACCAAGCCATGGGTGGTGCAGCATGAAAGAGCTATCGAAGCGGCATACGGAAATTCTCCATTCTTTGAGTATTACAAGGATGAGATTTTTGCCGTACTTGACTCTCATGTAGATACATTGATAGAACTAAATACAGAACTTACATCACTGCTTTGCAATCTTTGCGGAATAAGTAGGAGATTCTCTCTCTCAACAGAGTACATAATACCAGAAAAAACAGAACCGGATACATTGGATTTAAGGTCTGCCATTCATCCTAAAGTGCCCGGATCTATCAATCCATTTTATAAAGAAAAGGCGTATTATCAGGTATTTACAAATAAATACGGATTCACCCCCAATCTCTCTATTTTAGACCTGCTGTTTAATGAAGGTCCTAATTCTGTCTCTTTCTTGTAAGTTAATAAGTCCGCTTCCGCACGGCTTGTCTAACTATTTCTACATTGCTAAAACCGTAATCCCAATGTAAGTACCACCCTCGAATTGCACCAGTTGGCATGTGCTACAGGAGCCTCCCTATAATCGGTGCTGTTGTAGAACTGATAATCACCTTTGCTATCCTTTAGTTGTCTTACGTATGTCAAATCTGCAAAGAAACCGTTTTTTGAACTGTATCCAAGTCCGGCCGATCCTATATATGTCTTGTAGTCATTCTGCTTAAGACCTGCTGTATAGCACTGGAATCCGGCTCTTACTGCAAGAGTTGGCGTTGCTATCACCTCGGCTCCTATCCTTATGTTGTCAGATGTTGTGTACTTGTCTTTTATGCCGGCATTCTCATTGTCAAACTCCCCTTTGTAATCAGGATCTTTAAGTTTCATTGTAGAGTAGTCTGTCATCTCGTAATCTACGCTCAAAGTACCTCTTGTTCCAAATACAAAGGCTCCTCCAATATTCCATCTGAATGGAGTCCTTAATATGTAGTCATACTGCCCAAGCGGTGAAGCGAGGTTTGCATAATATGCACTCGATGTCTGTGTAGCGGAGAAATCGGATGCAATCCTCTCCTCCCATTCATCGTGCAGATACATCCATGTAGGGGTAGAGACGCTTGCTCCCAATCTTAAGAAATGTACAGGCGTGAATATTGCGCCCACCCTTACATTTATGCCGGTACCTGTTGTTTTAAGGCTGTATTTGTGGGTAAACGAATTGAATCCTGTCTGAAAATCATTGCTTCTTACGGCAAATTCAGAATAGTTCTGGTCTGTACGGTAGTAGATGCTCTGAATACCTATTGTGGCCCCTATGTAGAGTACGTCATCTATGTTTCCGCCAATATTTAATGAGGCTTCAGATACATTTCCCTTAGATACAGATGTGAATCTCTGATCCAATTCTCCGCCCATTGTAATGTCATAGCCGTTTAAATTCTCTGTAGCGCCCTTGTACTCTCTTCCTTGTGTACCCGGAAGTGTATCTAATAGAGAGGCATTCCATGCAAGGACATTCTTCCATGAGTAGCTGCCAAACGGATCGTAAGAATCTGTTATATCTAAGTTCTTGGCGTTTGTTCCAGACAGTTCGGCAGCCATAGATGCAAGATAGCTGCTTTGAGCATTTCTTCCCGATGCATAGAATGAGCTGTTAAAGTCATTAAGCCTGTTGTAAGCTACTGCTAACGACCAGCTTTTAAGGCCGCTTAGCATACCTGTTTTAGAGGTTGCCACTGTTCCAAAGTTGGATATGCCAAACGTAGTTTTGGAATCATCGGTTTTGTTGCCGAGATATGTCATATTCGAACTGTTCATGGAGAGCAGCGGGGAGAAAGTTATCTCATTGTATCTGTACACGGCAGAGGCCGCAGGATTGGAGAACACAAAGCCCATATCACCTCCGAGAGCTACACCGGCCTGTCCCATAGCCACAGATCTTGCCGTACCTACCGGTGTCTGCCATGAGAGCCTGTAGGCATCATCTACAGTCTGTGCTTCTGCTTTCCCAACCATAGAGAGAATCATCAGTGCAGCTGCACCTATCCCTGCAAATACCCTGTGTGAAATATTTGATCTTCTAACTGTTGTCATGTTAAATCAATTTATTATACATTATCTTCTTCTGTAGTTAGATCCTCCACCGGAGTTACCTCCTGATGAATAAGATGAACCGCTGCTGTATGAAGAGCCGCTACTGTAAGAGGAGCTATTGTTATATGTGTTATTTGAAGAATTGTTGCTTCTTCTGTAACTGCTGCTACTGTTAGAACTGTTGCTTTTGGTTGCAGTTCCGCTACTGTTTGATTTTCTTCTGTAATTAGAACTGTTGTTGTTCTGCTTCTGTTGTGAACTGCTGCCATTTATAACGGAACTGTTCTCTCTTCTGTTGCCTGAGCTGTTGTTGCTGTTTACAGTGCTGTTTTGTCCGCCATTCAAGACTCTTCTGTAAATGCTTCCTCCATTGCTCCTGCCGGAGTTGCCATTCATGTAAACCGGAGAACTGCTATGCCCGTATGTATATGGGTCGCGTCTTGTTGTGCTGCTGTTGGATGGCCTTCTGCCGTCACCAGCATTGTGCATTATTCCACCTCCGTTCCTCTTGCCGTAGTATACAGGTCTGTGGTCTCTGTGAGGATGACCATGCCACCAGTCATGCCCCCATCCTGGACCATGCCCCCATCCGTAATACCATGGATCCCAAGGGCCGTAATAGCCGGGATACCATCCACCCCATCCAAAATACCAGCTCCTGCTGCCAAAACCCATGTAGTAATAGTCGTTGTAGTACCAAGGATAGCGCCAGTATGTTCCCCACCAAGGGTTATACCATCCATGGTATCCTGCCCATGAAGGACGATACCAGTAGCTGTCATCGTAGATGTTAAGATTAATGGTATAGGTTGGAGAATCGAACTTTCTTAACCTTGCCTCATAACTCTCGTTATCATCTAAAATAGAATATGTTGTTACAGATGAACTGTATGGGTCTATCTTGTAATCTATATCTACCTGATTATTGTCTCCAACATAGATCTCGTTTATAGACCGGTCTGTCTGGTTCCTAAGTTCGTTTGCCTGACGTCTCTGTTCAAGCGCGGCCTGTTCTGCATTTGGATCAGGAGTGTAGTAGAGGCTGTTTGCGTATGCCCCATAGCCACTCCAACCACCTCCTGTTGTCACGCAGGATGAAAGGCTCATAACTGTGCCAAGTATTAGCAAATAGGTAATATTTCTCATTTTCCCTCCTGTTTTAGACAGTTTCTTAATTAATTTCGTACTTTTGTACCCTTGATTGCAAAAGTATCAAAAAATATTCCATTAATTACAAACAACGGATATATTTTATTAGTATAAACGCATTAAAAGCCGTTTTACTGCGGCTTTATTAGGATAATTTTAAAAATATGGCAAAAGAGGTTACAAAAAGAGAGGACAATTACTCCCAGTGGTATAATAATTTGGTTGTTAAGGCAGATTTGGCAGAGAATTCTGCTGTTAGAGGCTGCATGGTTATAAAACCTTACGGATATGCAATATGGGAGAAGATGCAACAGCAATTAGACAAGATGTTTAAGGCAACAGGACATGTAAATGCATATTTTCCTCTTTTTATTCCAAAATCTTTCCTGAGCAGGGAGGCAGAACATGTAGAGGGGTTTGCAAAGGAGTGTGCTGTTGTAACCCACCACAGAC
>CAVHKR010000021.1:0-7953 GCA_963636615.1 Acutalibacteraceae bacterium
GTATGAGGGCTTTGATGCAACATACAAAAGGCTTGGAATCTCATTTGCAAAGACCTACTACGAATCGCAGACATATCTGCATGGCAAGGCATTGGTACAGGAGGGATTAAAGAGAGGCATCTTTGAGACACATGAAGACGGGTCTGTATGGTGTGACCTTACTAATGACGGTTTGGATAAGAAGCTGCTACTCAGAGGAGACGGAACATCTGTCTATATGACACAAGACTTGGGTACCGCAGTTCAGAGATTTGAGGAGGAGAATCTTGACGAGCATATTTATGTTGTAGGAAACGAACAGAACTACCATTTTCAGGTACTGAAACTCATTCTTAAGAAATTGGGCTTCAACTGGGCAGACAGTATCTATCATCTTTCATATGGAATGGTTGAGTTGCCAAACGGAAAGATGAAGTCGAGAGAGGGAACAGTTGTAGATGCAGACGACCTTATACAGAGCATGTACGAGACTGCAAAGGAGACATCCGAGTCTATGGGCAGATTAGAGGGTATGTCCAATGCAGAGAAAGAGGATCTCTTTGAGATGATAGGATTGGGGGCTCTCAAATATTTCATAATCAAGGTAGACCCTAAAAAGACAATGCTTTTTGACCCTCAGGAATCGATAGATTTCAACGGAAATACAGGACCTTTTATACAGTATACTCATGCCAGAATAAAATCTATTCTCAGAAAAGCTGCAGAGGAGAGGGTAGGGCAGTGCAATAACAGTGTTACCCTTCTTCCACAAGAGGTTGAGATAATAAAATTGCTTAACCAGTTCCCTCAGAAGATACAGGATGCCGGCAAGGAGTTGTCTCCTGCAATAATTGCAAACTACTGTTTTGATGTTGCAAAGGAGTTTAGCAGGTATTATCACGATGTGACAATTCTTAAAGAACCTGACACTAATATAAAGCAGTTCAGGCTCCTGATGATTGAGCTTATCTCAAAAGTGCTTGTTAAAGGTATGGATATTCTTGGTATAAGGCTTCCCGATAGAATGTAATTTTCTATGGAGAGAATGAGGGCGCAGTTTCCCACAAGTGTTAAAGAGCTTGATACGCTTGGCTGGAAAAATGTAGATGTCGTACTCTTTACAGGAGATGCCTTTATAGACCATCCCTCCTTTGGTGCAGCTGTTATAGCAAGAGTTTTAGAGAGGGAGGGGTATAGAGTTGCCGTTGTTCCGCAGCCCAACTGGAGAGATGACCTTAGAGATTTTAAAAAGATGGGGGAGCCTCGTCTCTTTTTTGCTGTAACATCGGGAGCAATGGACTCAATGGTAAATCATTATACTGCTGCCAAACGGTTAAGGAGTACAGATGCCTATACCCCCGGAGGAAAATCGGGAATGAGACCCGATTACGCTGTAAAAACATATACCTGCATCCTAAAAGAGTTATACCCTCACATACCTGTTGTTATAGGGGGAATAGAGGCATCCTTGAGGCGTGTAACCCATTACGATTACTGGCAGGATATCCTTATGCCGTCTATTTTGGAATGGACACCGGCAGATCTGCTAATTTACGGAATGGGGGAGAGGGCAATCATCAATGTAGCTGCGTTCATAAAGAAAAACAGAAAGATTATTAGGGAAGGAACAGATTTTCTTAACAACAAAGAACTTGCACCGCAGATTCTTGAAATGCGTCAGGTTGCATTCAAAAGCGGAGTGCCTCCAAAGAGAGCTTTATTTAAGGAAAAAGAGAATGAAGACTATAAATTACTTCCCTCTTTTGACAGATGCAAAAGAGATAAGAGGGCATTTATAGAGGGTTTTAACATTATTGAGACAGAGGCCAACAAGGCTCATCCAATGAGACTTGTAGAGGCTGTAGGCTCTGAGTATATCTATATAAACCCAACAAATCCTATTCCCGACACTGCAGAGATAGATTCCTATCACAACCTGCCGTTCACCAAGTTGCCGCACCCAAGATACAAAGGGAAGCATATTCCGGCTTATGAGATGATAAAGTTCTCTATTAACACTCACAGAGGATGTTTTGGAGGTTGCAGCTTCTGTACAATAGCCGCACATCAGGGGAAGCATATCCAAAGCCGCTCTGAGGAGTCTATTTTAGAGGAGATAGCCCGGTTGACCGATTTGCCAGATTTTGCAGGCAATATCTCAGATTTGGGCGGACCTACAGCTAATATGTATGGAATGACTGGTAATGATGAATCTGTATGCGAAAGATGCTATAGAAAGAGTTGCCTTTATCCAAAAATGTGTCCTAATCTTAACAACTCCCACCGAAGACTTCTAAAACTTTATGCAGAGGTTGAGAAGATTAAAGGGATCAGACATGCCTACATAGGCAGCGGTATAAGATATGACCTGTTCTTAGATGAAAAAGGCTTTTTAGACAGTTCATCCAAACCATATTTTACAGAGCTTGTGCTCAAACATACATCGGGAAGATTAAAAGTTGCACCGGAACATACCCAACCAAATATTCTGAGACTTATGAATAAGCCCTCCTTTGCACTTTTTGAGAGACTGAGGAGAGAGTTTGATGCGTTGATAAGGCAAAAAGGGGTTAAAATGCAGATTATACCATACTTTATCTCCTCTCATCCGGGGTGTACAATAAAAGATATGGGGAGCCTTGCCAATACCCCCTCTCTAAAGGGAATCTGCACGGAGCAGGTACAGGATTTTACCCCTACGCCAATGACAAAATCATCTGTAATGTATTATACGGAGATGGATACCAAAACCTTTGAGAGGGTATTTGTAGAGAAGAATATGCAAAAAAAGCAGGTACAGAAATCATATTTTTTCAAGAAATGATTTTTTCTATTTTGTATTTGAAAAAATTACACTATAATTGCACTCGCTTTCTCAAAAGCCACGTTGTGATTAATAATAACAAAAGTACAATAATAAAATAATCAGGCAGTATGTCTAACAAGACCGAACAACGATTAAACAAGAAAAGATTGGTAGTAAGCTATGCAAACATGTCGCCGGAGCTCGCTGCGGCCTTTAAAGAGAAGTATCCGAGAGGCTATGCAGATTATATGGGTGATATTTTTAAAGTAGACAAACCAAACGGAACATTCTTTTACGCTATCTCCTTAGAGATTCCGGAGGCTATCTATCTTATTAAGATCGATGTAAAAATAGATGATTATGAGGATGTTGAAAAAGATATCTTTGGAGACAACTCCGGTAGTGAAAATGAAGAGGGGGATAATGGTAATTTCCCCGATGAGGAGAGCAATCCCGGTTTTAGTTCAGATGACGATTCGGATGAATAATCTAATATATTCCATAAAAGAGATTGGGCGGCCTGATGGCCGCCCAATCTCTTTCAATACCTCTGTATTGTTAAACTCCATTAGTTTCTGTTGGCTGCAAACTTAGACAATAACTTAAGGATTTCAAGATATAGCCATACAAGTGTAACAACCAAACCAAAAGCCCCGTACCACTCCATATACTTTGGAGCGCCCATCTGCGATGCTTTTGTAATAAAGTCAAAATCGAGCAATAGTGAAAAAGCCGCAACTCCAACAATCACAACGCTTATTATAATGCTCAGCATGTTGCCTCCGTACAGGATGTCAAGATTTACCCCAAATAGTCTTAAAAGCATACATACAACGTAGTAAATTAGGATTGTAGTAAGCGATATAAGGATAACCTTCCTAAACTTGTCTGTAACCTTTACAATCTCTTTTCTGTAGATGGTAAACATCACCACTGCTGTAAGGAGAGTAAGAGCTACCGCATTGAATATGATGTTCGGAGCGGTCTCTGCAAATGCCGTATTGAACATGGCAGATATTCCGCCAAGGAACAGACCCTCTCCGGCCGCATAGAACGGTGTAAGGTATGGTGCTGTCTTAGGTACAAATGAGATTATCATTGCAAGTACAAAGCCGCCAAACAGACCGCCATACATATACGACGTTACAGATGACGGGTCCAATGACTCATAAAAAACTTTCCATGTGTAAGCTGCTCCTGCCGCAACCATTAACAGAAGCAATAATGTTTTTGTCATTGTCCCTTTTACTGTCATTACGGCAGATGAAACTCTCTCAGACTCCGATTGCCTGAAGATTTTATCGTTTAAAACCGGATTATTCATACTTAATCTATTAAATATTATTTGTTTAAATTAAATTGCTATTTTACCCTAAATAAAGGCTCATCGTACAGAGCAAACTTCCTTACTCTCTTTATCCACTTCTGTTCCTCTACCTTTATATGCTCCTTTATCTCCTGCCACTCCTCCTCTGCATTATTGCCGTTTACCCCCTTAACGTAATCAAGCAGCTCCTTGTCACCTAAAAGCAGTTCAATTGCCGTTTTGTCATTGCCAGCTTCGTATGTACCCGGCCTGAATGCAAAATCCTGGCAGTTATCATGTATAAACCTAATAATGCGCAAATTATGTGCCAGTGAATTGTACTGCATATTGGGCTTTAACAAGATCTGAAACCCATAGCAACACTCATCTTTATATTTGTGGAATGTTGGAATAAATGCCATGTACCGCACAAGAGCCCCCTTGTCGTAAAGCGGACTGTCCTTATGATTCCATCCGTTATATTTGTGTCCCATGCATGTAAGCTGCTTCATAAAAGGTGCGCCAAATATCTCAAAAGGCCTGGTAGTGCCGCGTCCTTCACTTACATTTGTCCCCTCCCACAGACATTGCCCGCAATAGAGCATAGGTGTAAAGAGACCGGGAAAATTTGGCGATGGCGGAATGCTCCATGGCAACAGGATATAGGGATAGGCTTTAAACGAAATTATATGAAGCGGAAACTTTGCATTCATCTCATTGTAAAGATAGTGGGCAAGTTCGCCAAAAGTCAGGCCATGCCTGTGTAAAATACCCTCCAGTCCTATGAAAGAACGGTATCCGGCTCTAAGCATTGTCCCCTCAACCTGTCTTCCTGCCGGATTTGCATGATCTACAATGTAGACATGCAGGTTTATATCATTCTCTTTAAGTACTCTGAAAATGTTGTTTAGCGTAGAAGGATAGGTATAGTATCTGCACCCTACATCCTGTAATTCAACCACGAGAGCATCAAGGTCTGTCAGTTTGCAAATATCTGCCGTAAGAGATTCCTCCGAGTTGCCATATAATGAGACTACCTCTATCCCTTCATCTGCAAATCTGCTGTAGAGGTCTCCTTTGCCATCTGCAATCTTTATCTGATCCTGTTGCTCGGCAAACAGACCATGCTCCGGCATGAATATCCTTTTCAGGTTGCCTCTCCTTTTGAGTATGTCAAACAGATACTCTCCACTATCTGCATGCCAGGCAGACTGATTGCACAATACCCCTATTCTGCCATGTAACAGTACAAGATCCTCCTGCTGCTCTATTGGTGTTGTCCTAAAAGAAAACATCTTGCCGCTCTATTTTGCTATTATCTTTTTAATTTCAGATATAATCTCCCCTGCAAGCTCATCTGCCTCCCTCTCTGTTGGAGCTTCGGCATAGATTCTCATAATAGGCTCTGTATTTGATCTCCTCAACTGTACCCATTTTCTGCTTGCATCAAAATCTATCTTTACCCCATCTATATCTGTTATCCTCTCCTTTGCATGGATTCTCTTTATCTCTGTAAATATCTTCTCAATGAGAGCCTTGTCTGCAAGCTCCACTCTGTTTTTTGAAATATAATAGTTGGGATACGAGGCCCGTAGCTCCGATGCTTTAATCCCTTTCTGTGCTAAATTGCTAAGGAACAGGGCAATGCCTATGTAGGCATCTCTCCCGTAGTGAAGGTCGGGAAATATTACACCTCCGTTTCCCTCCCCTCCAATCACAGCATTAACCTCCCTCATCTTTGTAGTTACATTAACCTCACCCACAGCTGCCGAGAAATGTTTTCCGCCATGAGCTTCGGTTATATCTTTCAATGCTCTTGATGACGACAAGTTTGAAACCGTATCACCTCTCTTGTGAGAGAGCACATAATCTGCAACGGAAACTAAAGTGTACTCCTCTCCAAACGGCTTCCCTGTCTCACAGATAAGGGCAAGTCTGTCTACATCCGGGTCTACAGAGATGCCAAGATCTGCCCTCTCCTCTACAACTTTATTGCATAGTTCTACGAGGTTTGCAGGAAGCGGTTCAGGATTGTGGGCAAACTCTCCTGTAGGATTACAATTAAGTGCAACACATTCCACACCAAGGGCTTCTAACAATTTTGGCATTGTGCAGCCTCCAACAGAGTTTACAGCATCCAGTACCACCTTGAAATGAGCATCTCTTATTGCACTTCTGTCTACAAGAGGATGCTCCAACACAGCATTGATATGCTGCATTGTAAACTCTTTATGCTCAATCTTGCCTATGCTGTCTATTTCAACAAATCTGAAATCCTCCGATTCAGCTGTTTTAAGCAGGTTTTCACCCTCCTTTGCTGTTAGGAATTCGCCTCTTTGATTTAGCAGTTTAAGCGCATTCCATTGCTTTGGATTGTGCGATGCAGTTAGGATAATGCCTCCGTCTGCCTTCTCAAAAATTACAGCCATCTCTGTTGTTGGTGTAGAGGCCAAACCTGCATCTATCACATCAATTCCGCAGGCAAGCAGTGTTCCGCATACAAGATTTTCAACCATCTTGCCTGATATTCTGGCATCCCTCCCTACAACAACCTTGTAACGCTCCTTGCCCGGGAGTCTCTTTCTAAGCTCTGTTGCGTATGCAGATGTAAATTTTACAATGTCTACAGGGGTAAGCGCATCACCGATATTGCCACCTACGGTACCCCTTATTCCCGATATGGATTTGATTAGTGTCATAACAAATGATTGTTAGTGTGAGCTGCAAAGATAGCAAGAAAATACAGAGATATAACAAAGAAGACGGTCATTATTTTTTGACCGTCTTCTTACTATGTTTAATGAAGTTGATAAAATCCTTATGCAGGAAGAGCCAAGAATGCTGCGGCAAATGTCAGAATTGCATACAACTCAGGGAAGACAGCCAATATCAAGGTCTTACCAAATACATCGTTACCGTTACTCATCTCGTTGATACCGTTGGCAACAAGGCTGGCCTGCTTTATTGCAGAGAAGAAACCAACAATACCTAAGGCCAAGCCTGCTGTAAGTACAGCAAGAGAGGCATTTAAAGATAAAGATGTTCTTGCTGAAAGATTACCTAACATTAGGAAGAATCCGGCAAATCCATATAGACCCTGTGTAGAAGGAAGAGCACAAAGAATCATAGATTTACCAAATATATCCGGGTTTTTCTTAAGAGCACCAATGGTAGCGTTGCCGCCAATTGTCACTCCGTACGTACTGCCTATACAAGACAGAGCCAACATAAATGCGAGGCCGGTATAGGCCAAAAAGAATGGTAATTGTTCCATAATAATTTATTTTTATTGTTTTAGTTATTATTCGATTATTTTCTGCTTCGTTTTAATGGTGAATATTCCCTTCCGCCACCTTCAAATCCTGCATTTTTGTAAAACTCTACAAATGTAAGACGCATCGGGTGTACAAATGCGCCAAGAGATGACAGCATCAGCACGGCAGTATGCCCTACAACAAGCATAAGAACCATAAAGAACCAGCCAAGATATGGAATAGCTCCAAGCTGCACTGCAACAGAGTTTACTACATATCCAAGGATACCACCGGCCGTACCAAGACCAAACAGACGAATGTAGGAGAGGGTATCTCCAAATACCCCTGTTACATCGTACAGAGATGTTGTCCCCTTAAAGATTCTTATAATGATATTCTTGCTGTCAGACGAGAAGAGGACTATGAGAGCTAAACCTGCCCATACAAACGGACCTGCCCATGCCGGCATTGTTGCCCCTATCTGGTTATAGTAATACCAGAACGATACCCATGTAATGAGCACAGCCCATCCTATATTTCCAAGTCCTGCCGTAAAGCCCTCGTTTTTCATTCTGTAAATTGCATTTACTATTCTGGCAAATACTATC
>CAVHKR010000021.1:7963-14209 GCA_963636615.1 Acutalibacteraceae bacterium
AAATATAATTGCAAACCAGAACATCTTCATGTCGTCAAAGAGGACATTGCGCAGATCTCCAAAAGCAGGGAAGAGGTCGTAAATCTTTGCTCCAAAGAATGTTCCGTTCAGTGCGGGCATTATAATGGAGCCTAATCCCAACCATGCAACCAATTTGCCGTAGTTGGCATACTCCTTAACCTTAAAGTTTACAAACAGCCCTGTAAGCACAAGCACAAGCCCATATCCCATATCTCCAAGACACAGCCCAAAGAACAGCATATAGAACGGTGCAAAGAAGACCGTTAAATCAAGCTCTCCGTATGTAGGAAGCATATACAGCTCACCTATAGGCTCATACAACTTTGCAAAAAAGTTGTTCTTTAGCTGGATAGGAGGGTTGTCCTCTGTTTTTGCGGCGTCCGAGAAATAATATACACTGTTGTCATTTAAGAAAGATGCCACCTTTTCATCTATCTCTGTTGGGGCAAATCCCTCAAAAACAACAATTGTCTCCTCTGCCTCCTTTTTAGAACCCTGTTTGGCAAGGTAGACATCCAAATTGGAGAATAGCTCTGCACTATATGAATCTATTTTATCTTTCAGACTGTTCAAAAAGAGAAGTTCCGTCTCTGTCTTGGCAATTTCAGACTCTATATCTGCAATTTCAGATTCTACTACAGATGCAGATTTTGCAGGGAATTTAGCAGGCGGAACAGGGAATCCCTTGTTATCTCCCACTATAATAAAATATACATTGCTGTTCTCCTTATTGAGAATCTGTATTGCATATTTGTTCTCCCATTCGGAGTTGTACCGTTTGTCAGAAACAGTATAGAAATTGCATGCAAGGCCAAGCTCCTTTATTCTCTCTATATCCAACAGGTTGAATTCTCCCCAAGGCTTGGATTCAGAGAGAGAGTGCGTTGCATTTTTAAGAGCAATCTTTAAGCTGTCCAATCTGTTCAGCTTATTGGTAACAACCTTTACAATTCCTTCATTATTGGAGCTGATAGAGAAAACAACACCATCAATGTTCAGAGATATAGGAGCTACATACCCCTTTTTCTCCTTCTCACAACCTGCAATAATATTGTTATATGCAGATTCCAGTCTTTTTACAAGTTGGTGACATCTTTCTATCTCATCAAACTTCTCTTTAGAAACTGCATCAACACTTCTCTTGCTTCTTGTAATATCTACCACCCCCAAATCCATAAGATTTGAGAGAAATCCTTCAACATCCTCATGGAAGAGCACAAAGGTGTATTTTGTCATCCTCTTAATCATGATTTACCTCCTTTTTCTGTAACATCTCCTCCTCCTCTTCCTCTGCAGCATGTCTTGTCTTAACAATCTTCTGAGAGGCTTTAGAGAGGTTCTCCTCATCTTCCATGTACCGTTTAATCTTTCTTATAGCCTCCTGATAACCAGGAATCTGAACCTTTTCATAAAGGTTTACCTTCTGCGTAGTCTTTTTTCGGGAAAAATCCAAAAGATGCATCTTTTTAAGATAGATCTCAGACTCTATGCCTATCTGAGCAAGGTTCTTTAATATCTCAACGCCATCTGTGTACCAGAGCGGTTTTTTGAATATATCAAACGCCTTTACATCATATTCAACACCATCTAAGGCCGGTACCTTTACACCTGCTATCTTTTCGGTTCTAAGTTTTACATCCTTTACCCGTATGAGACCGGGCTCAAATTCATTCCACAGTGCAGCTATATAGGCGTACGCTTTCAGCTTGCTCTCTAATTCCTTAACTAAAGATTCACTGCTCTGCTTAGCCCTTTTTACCTCCATTCTCAATGCGCTCTCCTTATTCTTAAGCGTTGGAAGAGCATTGGTGCGCACTTTCAACTGCTTATTCAGCTCATTGAGCGAGGTCTTGTTAAATTGAAATTTTATAGCCATAACTGTTTAATTATTCGGCACTTTTCCAGTATTTATCTACAAGGTTCTGTTTAATACCAAGCTCCTGCGGTTTAAAGTATTTGCCAAAGAGCTCCCAAGCTGTATCCAACATCTCGTTTATAGGGATATTTACATCAATAGACAACAGTCTTGTTGAGTAATCCTTGGCATATTCCAAACATCTTAAATCGTAGTCGCTAAGATCAAATCCGTTCTCCAGTTTAGTCTTGGCGTTGGCCGCATCTGCGTAGAGCCGTACACCAGTATTCATAACCTGACTGTGATCCTCTCTTGTCTGCTTTCCAATCACAAGCTGTTTGAGACGTGAGAGTGAACGGAACGGGTCTATAATTGTCTTTCCTGTATCTGTATCATGTCTCAAGAAGAGCTGCCCCTCTGTAATATAACCTGTGTTGTCTGGGATTGCATGGGTAATATCACCGTCATTAAGCGTTGTAACAGCTATGATGGTAATTGACCCTCCTGCAGGCAGCTGCACAGCCTTCTCGTAAATCTTTGCCAAGTCTGAGTATAACGAACCTGGCATTGAATCCTTTGAAGGAATCTGATCCATACGGTTGCTCACAATGGAGAGCGCATCTGCATACAAGGTCATATCTGTGAGAAGCACAAGTACTTTCTCATTCTTGTCTACTGCAAAATATTCCGCTGCCGTAAGTGCCATATCTGGAATAAGCAGACGCTCAACAGGAGGCTGCTCAGTTGTGTTTACAAAACTTATTATCTTGTTAAGCGCTCCGGCATTTTCAAACATCTGCTTAAAATAGAGATAATCATCGTTCGATAGCCCCATGCCACCCAGGATAATCTTGTCAACATCTGCTCTTAGGGCAACGTTGGCCATTACCTGGTTATATGGTTGGTCTGCGTTTGCAAAAAATGGAATCTTCTGTCCTGACACAATGGTATTGTTAAGGTCTATACCTGCAATACCGGTAGGAATCAGCTGTGAGGGCTGTTTCCTCTTGTAGGGGTTAACGCTTGGTCCTCCAATATATCTTTTTTCACCCTCTACAGCAGGACCGCCGTCTATAGGTTCTCCGTATGCGTTAAAGAAACGCCCTGCAAGCTCCTCGCTTACGTTCAGTGCAGGCGGTTCTCCCAAAAAGACCACCTCTGCATCTGTAGGGATGCCCTCTGT
This sequence comes from Acutalibacteraceae bacterium, assembly GCA_963636615.1. Lineage (GTDB taxonomy): Bacteria > Bacteroidota > Bacteroidia > Bacteroidales > UBA932 > Egerieousia. The sequence goes on from CAVHKR010000021.1 coordinate 11,023, forward strand.
GCCGGAGAACACCTGAAGCGTTACCATATCTCCCTTTAATTTAACCACCTGTGCAAGCTTGCCCTCTACTGTTGCAAGCTCATCGTTGGAAACACCCTCTGCTCTAAGAGATACTGTGGCTTTTGTAATTGCTTCCAACCTTGTATATATTCTTTGAAATGCTTTGTTTGCCATAACACTGCTTAATATTAACTTGCCAGACCGGTGTGCACTTTGGCAACTGTCTCGTCTAACTGGTTAAGATATTTATTAAAGTCATTGCTCTTGAACTCCGAGTAGTTCATCTGACGCATAATGTTTACCAATGATTTGAAGAATGTACCAACCTCCTCAAATGTCTCAAACTCAAATGGGGCGTTACATATCTCAAGCACTTTGTCTAACATAAATTCCTGTCTCTCCATAGGACAGGTGGCATCAATTGCATCAAAAGCATCCTGTTGAAGGATAATGAAGTCTATAAGTTCAGATTTCCAATATCTTAGATGATATTCCATTGGAACGCCGTCATCTCCCAAGATGTTAATCTGTTCGTATGCCTCTTTACCTCTTATGATTATATTCTTTGCGCTCTGTACCTTCTCTACCCATCCTGCTCCCATCTTGTTGTCTAAATATTCAACAATCTCAGGGTATTCGAGATATTTTGAATATGAATCTATAGGATCAACCGCAGGGTAACGTTTTCTGTCTGCACGATTCTGGCTTAACGCATAGAAACATCTTGCGGTCTTCTTTGTAGATTCGGTAACAGGCTCTTTAAGGTTACCGCCGGCAGGTGATACCGTTCCGATAAATGTAACGGAACCTGTTGTTCCACTGTTAAGTTTTACAATGCCTGCTCTTGAATAGAAGTTAGATATGATTGCCGGAAGGTCTACAGGGAACGCATCTGCACCCGGAAGCTCCTCCATTCTGTTAGACATCTCCCTAAGAGCCTGTGCCCAACGGGAGGTTGAGTCTGCAAGAAGCAGCACTTTAAGTCCCATTGCCCTGTAATACTCTCCAATGGTCATTGCTGTGTAGACAGATGCCTCACGCGCTGCAACAGGCATATTTGATGTGTTACAGATGATTGTTGTCCTCTCCATAAGTTTTCTGCCTGTTCTGGCATCTACCAATTCGGGGAATTCGGTGAAGATTTCCACCACTTCGTTTGCTCGCTCACCGCAGGCCGCCATTATAATGACATCGGCTTCACCCTGTTTTGCAAGGGCATGCTGCAGCACGGTCTTGCCACACCCAAAAGGCCCCGGAATGAATCCGGTACCCCCTTCTGCTATAGGGTTAAGCGTATCTATACATCTTACGCAGGTCTCCATAACCCTGTAAGGGCGTGGTTTCTCTACATATCCGCCAACGGCAACCTTTACAGGCCATTTCTGTACCATTGTAACATTCAGATCCTCACCCTCTTCGTTTGTAAGGACTGCCATAGTATCATTTATCCTGTATTTTCCTGCCGGATTAACGCTTTTAACTACATATTCGCCTTTAAAGGAGAACGGCACCATTATTTTATGAGGCAGCCAACCCTCCTTTACCTCGCCAAGCCAGTCTGCTGCAACTACTTTGTCGCCCTGTTTGGCAATAGGTTTAAACTCCCATAATTTCTCGCTGTCTAACGGAGCTGTGTATTCACCTCTTTTTAGGAATACATCCTCCATTGTAGCCAAGTTGTTCTGAAGTCCGTCATAGTTGCTCGAAAGAAGCCCGGGTCCAAGAGTAACCTCAAGCATATACCCCTCAAATTCAACATCACAACCATTTTTTACACCTCGAGTACTCTCGTAAACCTGTACGTAGGCATTCTTGCCTCCAACCTTGATAACCTCAGCCATAAGACGTATATCTCCCGTCTTAATGAAACAAATTTCATTTTGCGCCACCGGACCATTAACCTCAACAGTAACGAGGTTAGAAATGATACCTATGACTTTTCCTGTGGTTTTCATACTATTAAAAATTTTTTACTTTTCAATTTAATTCAGTGGCAGACACTCTCTATTCTGCTTTGTATGTTCCCTTTACCTCATCAACCAATTGCTTGAACAGTCTGGCTCCTTTTTCTGCATCCAACTTGTTCCATCTGTCTATCAGCATCAGCTTGGCAAGGAAAATTAGAATGACATCTATGCTGAACTCTCCGTATGGAACCATCTCATTTAGTCTGTTCCATTTAAGATTGTCAAGCATCTCCTCCTTCTTTAGAATATCGGGAGTAGAAAAAATAGGCTCTAACTCTTCAAATAGAAGTGCATCCTCACTCAACTTGCTAAAGTTTGATGGATATATGCAATATTCCGGAGTCTCATTGCCGGCTTTTGAGGAGATATACTCTACCTTATAGTTTCTTATAAGGAGATCCATCCTAAAATAATCCCTTATGAACCTGTTTTTGCATTTTAAAGAAGCATAGTAGAAATGGGTGCTCAGATTTTTCGCATCGGACCCAAACTCCAACCATTTTACCAAAACTTTATCACTGTCAGATGCACTGCCCAAAATGGCATCCCGCATCTGCTCGTAGCTTACAGTCTTGCTTCTGTTCTCCAAAACAAGTTGAGGAAGACCGGTTATGATATAATGGTAATTATTCCTCATATACTACTCTCCAAAAAGAATTTTCTTGGTTTTAGGACGTAGATATTCGCCAATCAAGGTATAGAAATCTTCATCTGTAAAGCTGACAATGTAACCATTCTCCTTTGGCCCTATCTTAAACCCGTTCTGAAATTTTTTGCTGAAGCTTACAGTTACGGGTGCTTTTGATATACCGGCAATCTGCTTGCTTGTAAAATCTTCCAACTCCTGCTGTTTTGCAGCCGGCAGAATAAGATTCAGCTCCATTGAATCGGAATTTTTAGGGTTATATGCCTCTATTACGGTTTTTATTATAGACTGCAAAAACTCCTTATCCCCAAGAGCATTGGAGGTCTCCTCCTTTATAGCTTTGGCAACAACCGCATTCTCTACCTGTTGCTTAAAAGAGGAAAAGGCCTGGGAGAACGCCATCTTAACATCGTTTTCTGTTTTAGATTTAAGCTCTTCAGCCTCTTTGGTAGCGTTGTCAATAATTTCGGCAGCTTTTACTTTTGCATCTGCTATCATTTGATCAGATGTTTCCCGGGCTTTTTTCTTTAATTCCTCAGCCTCTTTTTTTCCCTTGGACAGACCTTCATTGTAG
>CAVHKR010000022.1:0-2984 GCA_963636615.1 Acutalibacteraceae bacterium
AACTATATTTTGATAATAATTTGCTATGCAATTTGTATTAATAATGACAGCATGCAAAAAAATAGCGGAGATGTATTGTATTTAATTAAATCATTTTTATATCTTTGTTTCAACCTGATTTAACAAAATACTATTAGAAAAGTGAAAAAACTGTTAGGCAAGATATTGGTTGCAGTTATGGCCTTGCAGTACATTGTAGGTGCTGCCGGCTTTCAGTTACATCATTGCTGCTGTAACAGATCCTTTCATGTCACCTTTTCAATAGTAGAAGCATTCTCCCCATACCATTATCACAATTGCAAGAAGTGCGCAGAGGATAAAATAGCACAACAACTTGCAGAACAGGGCATAAGTACATACAAGCCGGCACGTCATTGCGGTGATATGCTCTTTCAGATGGATAATGACAAATATGAAAACGGGGAACAGATGATACTTTCACACTTATATGTATTAGTTGCACATATAGTTGTACCGAATCGGATATGTTCTATTGTAGAGCCTGATGTCAACGGGAGCAGTATCTATGACGACCACACGCTCAAACGACGATGGCGTTTTAATCAGGAGACACTCTGTACATTCATCATTTGATTTTTCATTGTCTGCTGCAGCTTTATCAATGCAGCAGAGGGTCGTGTCATGTCAATGACTTATGTATGCCATAAAAGATTTTCAATCCCTAATTATGGTTACATACGGTAAAAATATCCCTATCGAGAGTTATTGATTTACAATACGGCCTGTGATACTTTTGCCCGCACTATCAAATAATATAACAGTAATATGAGAAAAAATATAATAAGGTTAACAATATCAGTGTTTTGCCTCGTTACGGTAACGTTTGCTAACGTTACCGAGGCAAAAACAAAAAAGAAAAGCAGTGACAAATGGCATACCTTAGTGGCAGTTGTTGTAGACCCTGCAACATACACCAATGCAAAGGATGCCGTTGACAAATATGTAGAATCTGTAAAGGCTACAAGAGAGGATGGCTCTGTAAGAAGAGAGGGTCTGTTGGTAATAGACAGATGGGCACAGCCCGATTCCTTAAGAAATTACCTTTATAATCTCTACAAAAACAATAATTTGGAGGGAGCCGTATTGGTTGGCGACATCCCTGTGCCCATGGTGAGAGATGCCCAGCACCTTACAACAGCCTTTAAGATGGATCAGGAGAGAGACTGGCAGGAATCGTCTGTACCGTCTGACCGCTTTTATGACTGCTTTACCCTCAAATTCAATTTTATCAAGCAGGACAGCACTATCAAGAGATATTTCTACTACTCTTTGGCACCCCAGGGAGCACAGCAGGTAGTATGTGATATATATACAGCCAGAATAAAACCTCCTGTAATAGAGGGTAAGACCAAATATCAACTTATAGCGGAGTTTCTAAACAAGGCGGTTGCCGCAAAGGAGAACCAAAAGCAGATGAACAGAGTACTCTACTTTGCAGGGCATGGCTACAATTCAGATTCTTACAACGCACGAATAGAGGAGGGTATTGCCCTTTGCGAGCAGTTCCCGTTCCTTACAACAAGAAGAGGAGCAAACCTCAGTTTCATAGATTTTACATTTGACAAATCTGTAAAACACAGAGTATTGTCAGCCCTTGGAGATCCAACGTTAGACCTGGCAATACTGCACCATCATGGCAGCGAGGATACCCAGTACTTTAATGGTTCTCCATACGTATCGGATGCAAAAGCGTGGATAGAGCTTGCCAAAAACTTTTTTCGCGGCAAAATCCGCAGGTCTAAAGATACCACAGCTACCAAAGAGCGTTATATAAAGGAGTTCGGTGCTCCGGCAGAGTGGCTCAACGATGCCTTTAGCAAAGAGATGAGACTAAAGGACAGCCTTTATTCAGCAGGGATGGATCTTATGATTCCAGATATGAGAGAGTATGTATCGGGAAGCAAAATAGTATTGTTGGATGCCTGCTACAACGGCTCTTTCCACATGGAGGACTATATTGCCGGCCACCACCTCTTTGTACCGGGCAATACAATGGTAGTAAAGGGCAACAGTGTTAACACACTGCAAGATACATGGACAAACGAACTGATAGGGTTGCTCAATTACGGGGTTTGTGTAGGCAACTGGGGTAAGGGACAACTTACTTTGGAATCTCATTTTATGGGAGATCCCACCTTTAGTTTTCTTCCTAACGAATTCTCGTTTCTCGATGAAGCCATGACACGGGAGAGGCACAATCCAAAGTTTTGGATAGATCTTTTATGCAAAGGTGATATGCCGGCAGAGATAGTGGCAGTTTCCCTTAAGATGCTGCACAGAATGGGAGAGATTGAGAGCAGGGATTTGTTAGACTATTTAAGGAGCAATCCAAGTTGTGTGGTAAGGCTTATGGCTTTCAACTGCCTGAAAGAGAGGGCAGACAACTCTCTTTTAGAGGCTGTTAAACTTGGTATGACAGATTCTTACGAACTGCTCCAAAGATTGGCTATAGTAACCGGTGGCAAGAACGGAAGTCATGAGTTAGCCCCAATACTTGCCCAAAAATATTTAGACCCTGTAACATCTGCGAGATTGTTTTTTCAGTTGGGAACAGCAATAGAGGCGCAGGAGGGCAAGGCTATGGTTGCCGCAATGGAGAACGTATATATGAGCAATGTACAGAGAGAGCCAAACGACCTGTACAGATGGCCATACGATGCCGATTACAAAAGGCAGACTTCAAATATCTTGGAAAGAGATTCTGAACATAGGGCAGACTTTGGGATGCTGCAAGACAAAAATACAAGCATAAAGAGGATAAAATCTATTGTAAGGAGTGAAAGAAACGGTTGTAGGGTTGCTGCCTTGGAGGGGTTGTACTATCTGTTGTCTAAGGATTCCAAGTCCGATAATGAGATTAAGGTCTTGGTTGCCGAGACTCTCGGATGGTACAGGTACTCTTGTAAAAAAGATGAGATTGTGGAGAGATGCAAAGAGTTTTATGCGCAAGAGAAGAATCCGGC
>CAVHKR010000022.1:2994-14175 GCA_963636615.1 Acutalibacteraceae bacterium
ATCCGGCCGTAAAGAATGAACTCTTAAAGACTATTAACAGATTACAATAAATGTATTTATTAATCATATAACCTAAAACGTTATGCAAAAATTATTGTTAACTATCTTTGGTTTGATACTTCTGCCTGTTGCAATGTCTGCACAGCAGAAAGGTTCAAACGGTAATTATGCAAAGATTGAGGGCGTTGTATTTGAAGCGTCCGGCGGAGAACAACCTATAAACTTTGCAACAGTCCAACTCCTTCCTCAGGGGACATACGTTTCCACTGATGTGAACGGTAATTTCAGTTTTGCCAAAGTACATCCGGGCAAGGTTCAGATTAAGGTACAGTTTGTTGGGATGCAGGATATAGACACTACAGTAAATGTAATTGCTGCAAAGGAGTACTATTTTGAGTTCAAGATGAAAGAGGCCAACTTCAGGTTAGAGGAGATTATTGTCTCTGCTCAGAGGAGCCAGGCCGGCAGCTCGACAGCCTCTAATATTAACAGACAGGCAATGGACCACCTGCAGGCAAGTACCATTAAAGATGTAATGCAGTTGCTGCCTGGTGTCAGCATTGAAAATCCAAGTTTGAGCAGTGCAAATACTGTCTCTATAAGGTCTTTGTCTGGAGGTAGCATGAACAGTCTTGGTACAGCTATTATTATGGATGGCTCACCTCTTTCCAATAATGCGAATTTGCAGAGACTGTCCTCTACAGCAAGCGGTGGAACAACAGATCCCTCTGGTGTTGCAAGTATTAATGGAGGTATAGACCTTAGGAAGGTATCTTTGGATAATGTAGAGAGTGTGGAGGTTATTAGGGGTATTCCATCTGCGGAGTATGGAGACCTTACATCGGGAGCTGTTATCATTAACTCAAAAGCAGGTAAAGAGCCTCTTAGCGTAAGATTCAAGACCAATCCTAACACATACGAGGTATCTGCTTCAAAAGGTTTTAATGTAGGCAAGAGCGGTGGAGTTTTTCATGTCAGCGGTAACTATGCTTACAATAACACCTATCAGACAGAAGCATACCTGCATTACGAAAAATACAGCATTAAGGGGATGTATTCGCACTCTTTTGGCAGATTATCTACAAACACCTCTTTAGATTTGCAGTTGGGTAAAGATACAAGAGACAGAAATCCCGATGATGTACGCAGCCGGTTGGCATCATCTTCTAAAGATCTTGGATTCAGGTTCAATACAAACGGTACTCTTAACTTAGATAATGCAGGATGGCTTAAGAGCATTAAATATAGTGCTGCTGTAAGCTATACAGATAGAAAATCTTGGAGAGAGGAGCTGCTTGGGAATGCCTTTGCCCCATATTCAACGGCCACAGTAGATGGTGCCGTTGTATCCAATACTCCCGGCGGTAAAGTTTATGATGTTAATGGCAAAGAGATTACAAATCTTGCGGGTACCAACAGCAGCGATTATGCAACCTACCTGCCATACGAGTATTTCTCTCACTACGATATTTATGGTAAGGAGTTCAATGCTTTTGCAAAAGTGAACGCAAACTTTGTAAAGATGTGGGACAGCGGTAACAATAGAATCTTGGCAGGAGCAGATTTCAAGACAGACGGGAACCTTGGTAAAGGTATTGTCTACGATCTTGAGACTCCGCCACAGAGGGTAAGTGCTAACGGTGGCCCTGCTTGGAGGCCAAGGGCATTTAAAGATGTACCTTTTATCAATCAGCTTGGTGTATATGTTGAGGATCATTTTACTCAGAAATTTGGAGAAAGTGAGAGGGCTTTGAATATTACCGCAGGTGTAAGGTACGATAATGTAAACGGTAAGGATTCATTCTCTCCACGTGTAAATGCATCGGTTGAACTATTTCCAAGAGTGCTTACCATTAGGGGCGGTTACGGTGTCGCTTCCAAGGCACCTACAGCAATGTATCTCTATCCTCAACAGGCATACTTCGATTATATAAATTTCAATAATCTTGGAGATGAGAGTGTTCCTGCTTCCGAACAGTTGTTAATAGGTACCACTAGAGTGTATGATGTTAAGAACAAGGATCTTAAGGTGGCAAAGAACTATAAGGCGGAGGTTGGGATTGATATTAATTTTACCAAAAAGATCTCCCTTTCGTTAACCGGATATAGCGAGAAGCTACGTAACGGCTATGGATTAGGTGTTGATATAAACGATTGGAAACTTATCCCTTATACCACATACAAGATTGCAGAGAGGGTAGAGGGTGCAGCCCCTAAATTGGAGGTAGACAAACAGTATAACATCTTTGTATCGTACTACAAACCTATGAATATAGCATTAAGTGATAATAAAGGGTTGGAGTATATCTTGGATTTTGGAAGGGTAGATGCAATACGAACCTCCTTTAATATATCGGGAGCATGGATGAGAACAGAGAATACAACAGACAACTACACTTACAGCACCAATTCTAACGGTAATGAGTTGGAGCGTAACATAGGTGTGTATGAGAAGAAGATGAAGAGATATAATTATGAGGTTTTAAATACCACATTCAGAATTACTCATAATATCCCACAGATAGGCTTTGTGCTAACATTAACCTCTCAGGTGACATGGTTAGATAAAGAGTGGACAAAATATGGTAATGATACAATGTTTGAGAAATATATCTCAAGGGTAGACGGCAAGGTTTATGATTTTAATCCTGCAATGAAGGATGATCCTGAGTTCGCTTATCTGTTTGACACCCGTTTAGACAGCAGATTCATTACCGAGTCTTATAAACCAAGAGTAATATTCAATTTCCAGCTTTCAAAAGAGATAGGCAATTTGCTAACGGCCTCTTTCTATGTAAACAACCTGTTTAACAACAGGCCATTGTATGAGAAGAAACAATCTCCTGGTTCTTACAAAGAATTAGGAATACCAACCTTCTTTGGATTTGATGTAAAAATTAATATTAAATAGATAACAGTATGAAAAAATATATATTACTCGCTGTGGCAGGTATCTTCCTCTCCTCTTGTTCAGAAATGAATGAGGTAAAGGATGTAGAGAAGGTACAGGCACTTAACACAACTATAACTGTTAACGTTAACTTGCCGGAGGGCGTGCCTGCACCTGCAAACTACACATATAAACTTAATAACTACACAGATAAGATAGAGATTATCAAGACCGGAGACGGTAGCGGTACAATAACATTAGATGGCGTAATTCCGGGAATATATACCATAAATGTATCATCTGAGGTTGTTACGAGCGAATTTACCTATAACTTTAACGGCAATGTTACCAATACTCCGCTACTTACAGATAACCAGAAAATCAATGTAGATGTTTCAGCGTCCAAATCTGGCAATATAGTATTCAAGGAGCTTTATTACTGCGGTTCCAAGACACCATCGGGAGGCTCATACTTTAGAGACCAGTATTATGAACTCTACAACAACAGTAACTCTGTGCAGTACTTGGACGGATTATGTATAGGCAATATAAATCCTAATTTGGCAACTGCAAGTCTGCCGTCATGGCCCGGGGAGAACCCCGATAACTACCTCTATTTCATTACTATCTGGCAGGTTCCGGGCGTTCCGCAGGGGATGGAGGGGGCAACCCAGAACTACCCTATTCAGCCCGGGGAGTCTATACTTATTGCACAGATGGCAGACAACCATCAGAGGGAGGCTTTGAACCCAGCCTGCCCTGTTAACCTTATAGGGGCAGAGTTTGAAACCTATCTGAAAACTACTGCAGTCATAAAGGATAATCCTGCAATCAATATGAAGATGGCTTTCTGGCCAACTCCTGCTTACCAGTGGTTGGTAACTGTGTTCGGAGGTGCGTATGCTATCTTCTATCCCGATGCAGAGATAAACCCTAATGATTATATATCTCCTATAAATAGCACGACAAAATGTTATAAGGTTAGTATAGACCTTGTTGTAGATGCAGTTGAGCTTGTAAACGATGAGAGTAAGATGAAACTTAAACGTATGCCTGCGGTTTTGGATGCCGGAGCCACAACAGTTGGAGCAACATATTGTGGCAAGAGCGTTGCAAGAAAGATTAAGAGCACCCTTGAGGATGGCAGAATAATCTATCAGGATTCAAATAACAGTACGGAAGATTTTGAGGTTATGGACAAGCCTGTTCCAAGACGTAACGGGGCAAAGATTCCTGCGTGGAACACTTGGGCCAATTAATGACTAATAAACTTTAATATGAATTTTAATATGAGAAAAAATATAAAATCAGTTATCGTTGCGGCCGCACTGTTGTTTCCGTTTGCAGCAGCTGCTCAGAATGTTACCGCTAACGAATATATCAAGGCCGGTTCGCTTTGGTACAACTCGCAGAACAGTGCCGGTTTTGCCTTTGCCCCGCTTACAAACTTCAATGAGGTAAGTGTTGGCTACAATTACAATAACGGAGACTATAAACGTCAGCAACAGGGCACTAAGGAGTCTACAATAGATTTTAATACCAATGGAGCATATAACCTGAACGGGTTTCAGTTGTGGGGAAATTTTGACTATTCAAACACCACTGTAACAGATGCAAGGTTCAATACAATGCTGTATGACCCTTTAAGGGATATGCCGTATATGGTTGCAGATTCTGTTTACAGCAAGATAAAGAGACAGAGCTATCGTCTTGGCTTTAAAGGATCCTCTCCTGTGCTTTGGGATTTTATGTCGTTCGGGCTTAATGCAGACTATATTGCACAGACCTCTGCAAAACAGAATGATCCGCGCTCTACAGACTACTATTATCATGTTTATGTAAATCCAAGTGTATTGTTCCGTCTTGGAACCGGGAACAGACATTTTGCAGGTCTTGGCTTTAACTACAGAAACTCGTTTGAGAGGACAGCACCTACAAACTCAGACAGCCAGAGAGATCAACCGGTGTACATTATGAAAGGGCTTGGTTATTATACATCGGGAGTAGTTGGCGGTGTTGGCGGCATAAAAACCTTCTTCTATAAAGGCAACAGTATGGGCGGTAGCCTGCAATATGCCTATATGGGTGGTGTTGAGGTATTGGCAGAGGCCAACTACCACTATCTTGTAGAGAATGCGTACCAGACCCCTACAAAACCGGAGAAGATGGGCAGTGTAAAGCAGAACTACTATGAGGGCAAGGTTCAGATGCTTTACAAAGGGGCAAATACACACAAGGTAACAGCTGTATATTCTAATAAGAACTCAGATGGTGTAGAATATGTTCAGGTTTACAATAAAGATGAGAATGTACAGAACTGGATAACTATTGCCAAGTTCATAAAGAGCAACTACAACATGCAGAAGGTCTCTTTGAACTATGATCTCTTTGTACCAATGCAGGAGAAGGGTTATAACTGGCATACAGGTGCTTTTGCAGACTATACAAAGCAGGATGACGAATACTATCTTCCAAATACCGTCATGCAAGCAGAAAACCTGTACTTTAATCTTTTTGCCAAAAAGAACTTCAAAGTTTGCAAAAGTTCGTTCCTGCTTGCAGGCATCGATTTTGGCTATAATGTAAATATGAGCGGCAAATGGGCATTTGGGGGACCGGAGCCTAATAGTGTAATAATAAGAGAGTGGCTGAATAATGATTATGCTTACCTTACCTCAAACTATTACACCATTGGTGCAGTCGTTAACTATTCAACGGATGTAACTTCGAAAGTACAGCTGTTTGTAGATGCAAAGGCAAAATATTGTAAACCATCTGAAGATACATTCTCAGACAGGTGGGCAATGACCTTTGCGGTAGGTATTGCTTTTTAAAGAGATGTTTTAGCCATGACTTTAATAATAGCCCAACAATAAGTTAATAAATGGAGGGGCGGAATAGCAGCAAGAGGTGTGTTCCGCCCCTTTAAAACTGTGAAATGTGACTGGAATGAGAAAAACAGATATAATAACAATAACGTCCACACTGATAATGCTTCTACTATCTGCCGTTTCTCTTAATGCAGCGGTAGAAAAACCGGGCATAAAGGCGGCAGATTCGTTTGCGGTAATAGTAGACAACGGTACATACAACTATTGTAAAGAGAACATAAAAAAATACAAGGCTCTTTTAGAGAGAGAAGGTCTTGCAACCTATATAATTTATGAAGATTGGCATTCACCGGAGCAGGTAAAGGAATATCTTACAACTCTTTATAGAAACAATAATTTAAATGGGGCCGTCTTTGTAGGGGATATTCCAATCCCAATGGTAAGAGGAGCCCAGCACATGACCTCTGCTTTTAAGATGGATCAACAGCGTTTCCCAATGCTTCAATCATCTGTCCCCTCAGACAGATTCTATGACGACTTTAGCCTTAAATTCAATTTTATAGGGAGAGACAGCGTAAAGCATAATCTTTTCTACTATAACCTTAGTGGAGATGGTGCGCAAAGCATAAGTTGCAACATCTACAGCGGCAGAATAAAGGCTTCAAAAATAGGAGAGGAGGGGTACAAACAGATAGACAGCTATTTCACCAAGTTGTTAAAGGAGAGGAGCAGAGAGAACTATTTGGATCATGTTACCTCATACACAGGAGAAGGTTCCTTCTCAAACTGCCTCATTGCCTGGGAGGATGAGCAGATTACACTTGCAGAGCAGATGCCACTTGCATTTGACAGCAACAACGGGGCACGCTTCTATATCTATGCAATGTATCCGTACGTAAAGGATCTCCTTACAAAAGAGCTTAAACGAACAGAGTTAGATTACATGGTTTTTCATGAGCATGGAGACACGGAAATCCAATATATAAGCGGACAGCCTGTAGGAAGAGAGGATGAGCAGTTCTATGCCAATGCACGCTATCTTATGAGAGGTAGATTAAGCAGAAGCAAAGATACCGCAGATGTAATCTCAAAGATGAAAGAGATGTATGGTCTTAATAACGAGTGGTTTAAGGCAGATTCAAAGGCAGACTCATTAGAAGATGCAAGGAGAAAATTCTATATTCAGGATATAAGAGCCATTAACCCCAATCCAAGAATGGTTCTGTTTGATGCCTGTTACAACGGAGACTTTAGAGACACAACCTGTATAGCAATGGAGTATATTCTTGGCAGCGGCAGCACTGTTGTAACCTGTGCAAACTCTGTGAATGTGTTGCAGGATAAATCTTCATCCGATCTCCTTGGACTATTGAACAACGGGGCGCGTATAGGAGAGTGGGCAATGAATGTAAATATTTTGGAATCTCACATCATAGGAGATCCGACCTTTAGATTTACTGCTCAAAAAGGCTTGGAAAGGATAAATTACAGCTCAAATAGCAAAGCATACTGGCTTGAACAGTTTGAACAGAGCATGAACAACGATGTTAAGGGGCTTGCGCTGCACAAGCTATACAAACTTGGCTACAGCGAACTGCCTAAGATGCTGTTCAATACATACAAGAGAACGGATTCCTATATGCTTCGTCTGCAGTGCATGCATCTGCTTGCCCATTACAAAGGGGACCTCTACTCACAACTCCTTATCCTTGCCTCAAAAGATGACTATGAGTTTATACGCAGAAAGGCAGCGTATTATATGACGCAGTCCGGTAACGATGAATTTATTCCGGCATTGGCAGATATGTGTCTTGCAAGTCCCGATGCCAAACGAATTCTCTTTAATGTGTGTCGTGGAGCCGGTCTGTTAAGCAAAGGGGAGCTGAAAAAGGCAATAGAGAGACGAATAGAGGAGAGAGGCTACTATTTTATCCCCACAGAATTTATGAAAAGCTGCTACTCGCAGATGGAACAAAGCAATCATCTTGCAGACTACTTTTTAGACAGATTCATCAATGGCAAGACAGAGAAGGAGAGAATATCCGGTGCCGTTGCGCTGAGGAACGAACCGCATCCTGCTGCACTAGAGGCGGCCTACTCTACAATAAAAGATTCTTCTGCCGGAGAAAAATTAAGGATTACAACAGCGGAGGCTCTTGGCTGGTATCTGTATTCTCCTAAAAAAGAGGAGATAATAAAGAATTGCAAGGAGGCTCTTGCATCGTTGCAAAAGGAGGAGAATGCTTCTGCTGCGTTGACTGATGAGCTTTCCAAAACGATTAACCGTTTAAAAGATTATTTAAGATAGGAGGCAATTACAATGAGAAAAACAATGAGATATTTGGTTTCTGCTTTAGCAGTTTTATTATGTGTTGCCTCGTTAAACCGAGCAGAGGCTCAGAAGGTACTTAAACCAAAGATTAAAGGGCATTCGGCATTCATAATCTTTACAGACAGCAGGACATTTGAGAACTGCAGCAAGGAGATTTTGGATTACAAGAATATATTAGAGACAGAGAATCTTGCAACATACGTTGTTTACGACAACTGGAGTACCCCCGAACCTGTAAAGGCTCAGATAGGGAAGATTGCTGCAAAGAGTAAAGTCCCTGTTGAGGGAATGGTGTTTGTTGGGGATATCCCAATTGTGCGCGTAAGAGGCGGCCAGCATCTGACCACAGCATTTAAAATGGATGAGATTGCATATCCAATGATCGAGAGCTCTGTAACTTCTGACAGATTCTACGATACCCCGACTCTTAAATTCAGGTTTATAGCAAAAGACAGCGCAAATGCCAATCAGTTCTACTATTGGCTTACAGATGAGGGGGCGCAGAGGATAGCTCCTGCATACTATTCGGCCCGAATCCTTGTTCCCAAACAGTTGGTATCTGATACAGGTAAAGATGAATACACACTTATGCGTTCATATCTTGCAAAGGTTGTAAATGCACATAAAGAGCAGAATCAATTGGATAAATATATCTATTTTGCAGGAAACGGCTATAACTCAGACTGTCTTACACAGTGGCGCCAGCAGAAGTTGGTATTCTCGTCATATTTTGAGGATGCCAACGGTACATTCCTTAATTTTAGGATGAATCCTGTAATGAAAAAAAGACTGTTTACCTATATGCAGGATCCAACCACAGATATATTTCTTTTTTATGAGCACGGATCTCCCGATAAACAGCATATAAACGAAAATGCCACGGCAACGGGGTTAGAGGAGAGCCTTGAAAACCTTCTAAGGACTTCGCGCAGTTATCTCCGCTACTTTAAAGGGGAGGAGCAGGAGGCTGTAAGAAAGGAGATGTGCAAACATTTCAACATGGAGGAGAAGGTCTTGAGTGCAGAGATTCTTGAACAGACAAAGGCAGAGGACAAAGAGTTTGGGAATAACAAGGATATGTTGCTTTCAGATCTTGTAAAACTTAAAACAGGTTCAAGAGTAACAATCTTTAACGCCTGCTACAACGGCTCATTCCATAAGAGGGGTTATGTTGCCGGTTACCATCTCTTTAATGATGGTAATACAGTTGTAACACAGGGTAATACCGTAAATGTACTCCAGGATAAGTGGGGCGAGCAGCTTATTGGAATGCTAACCCTTGGTGCAAGAGTGGGGTTTTGGCAGAAAGAGGTTGCTACATTGGAATCACATCTTTGCGGAGACCCTACATTTGCCTTTACCCCTACAGAAAAGGACAGAGAGGTTTTATCGGGAAGCAGATTAAACAATGCTCTTGCCAGGGATAAGGGCGCGGACTTCTGGAAAAACGAGCTTATATCCGGTAATCCCAATCTTAAAACGTTGGCTATCAAGAGATTGGCCAATATAGCATTGAATGAATACAATGCAGAACAGAGGTTGGAGTTTGCCAAGATATTGGCCGATATTTACAATAGCGATGCCAATATGACTGTGAGAACCCAGGCTCTGTATGATATGTCCTATATGGATTCGCCACTTTTCTGCAATCTGCTACAGAAGAGCCTGTATGACTATTCTGAACTTATAAGCAGATTCTCAGCGCATTGGGCCGGTAAGACCGGAGACACGACATTGGTGTCTGCACTGTTAGATCTTAATGCAAATGCTCCCCAGTTGTTGCGTGTAAAGTATGCAACCGACAATGCTTTACGGGCTTTCTCTGTAGATGTGGCAGATGATGCCCCTGTGGTAAAAGCCAAAACGTATATTGGAGAGGTTTACATCCCTCATTACACGTACAAGACAGAGAAGCAGAGAATTGCAAAGGATGATAAGCGTATAAAGATGAAGCTAAGGGCTTTACGTAACCAGCAGGGCTATCCTTACTGGAGAGAACTTGTCTCATACGTTAAGGACAAAGAGCTTCCCGACAGCTTAAAACTTATTATCTGCGAGGCGTTTGGATGGATGAATTATCAGCTTGAGAAGCCGGCCATAATAGAGAGTCTTAAACAACTGAAAGAGACTTCTGGTTTGAGCGGTGAGGTTGTGGAGGAGATTAATAAGAGTATAAAACGACTACAACTGCTATAATGTTATATTCTATTGCTAAATAGTCAAAGACAGTCAAAAACTCGCTTTTTTATACTAAGAACTACAAGGTAGAGGGTGCTGATAGGAATTTTCAGCCCCCTCTTTTTTATGAAAGTGGGTTTTGCTATATTTGTAAGTTAAAATTTACCGCATATATGAATCTGTTGCTGTTTCCCAATATAACGTTGCCATTAGAGGATCCTATACTCAAGTCGCTGCTGATCTTGGGAATAATCCTGCTGGCTCCGTTACTGCTAAACAAGCTGAAGATTCCATACCTTTTAGGGCTTATTATAGCCGGAGCCGTTATAGGTCCCAACGGTCTTAATCTTGTTCTAAGAGACAGTAGCATGGAGCTTTTCGGCACGGCCGGCATTCTTTACATAATGTTCCTTTCGGGGTTGGAGTTAGATATGAAGGACTTTAGAAAGAACAGCTACAGAAGTGTGGTGTTCGGACTGTACACATTCTGTATTCCGTTGCTTTTTGGAATCTTGGCAGGATACTATCTGCTTGGTTTTTCTATCTACTCATCAACTCTGCTTGCCGGGCTGTTTGCATCGCAGACCCTTATAGCATATCCTATAGTAAGCAAGTTGGGAATAGCAAGGGACAAGGCTGTAACTATAGCGGTAGGGGGAACTGTTATAACAGACACGCTTGCCCTCTTGCTGCTCACGGTAATTGTGGGGGTAGCTACCGGTGTGGTAGATGATACTTTCTGGTACAGGTTAAGCGGCTCCGTAGTTGCCTGTATTGCCGTTATAGTATTGCTGTTGCCAATGATAGCCCGTTGGTTCTTTAAATGGAGCAGTGACAATATTTCGCAGTATGTTTTTGTTCTTGTAGTGGTCTTTATGGGGGCATGGCTCTCCCATCTTGCAGGGTTGGAGCCAATAATAGGGGCGTTTTTAGCAGGCTTGGCCTTAAAC
>CAVHKR010000023.1:0-13838 GCA_963636615.1 Acutalibacteraceae bacterium
AGAGAGTATCCCTCTCGTAGGTCTTGTTATTATTATAATCTTGCCTGTAATGCTCTTATCTACAAAAAAGACCGTTTTCCCTCTCTTAAACGATGAGAATCCCATATCATACTTCATCTCATCTACAGAGGTAGGAAAGTTATAGTCACCATTATATGTTATAAGCCTGCCATCTACATATTTCCCGTAAGAATATGAGAATGGCAGATTAGTATTGTCTGTCTGCTTGTAATTGAGCAATTGAGTCGGATACCCCTGCATATTCTTGGCATATCTCGAATTCAGCTCCAGATATAGGTTTACTATCCCTATTGGGGTAAGATAATAGAATACCCCCAAATAACTAATTTTTCCGTTATAATTATTAAGGAAATAGAAACCGGAATTATCTGTAAGAGGTGTGCCGTTCTGCCTTATCTCATTAAAGAACTTGTTGCAGTCTACCATATACTGTCCCTGATTATACAGCAAAACATCATTAGGTCTGCAAATATTAAGTTTTATCTCGTAACGCTGGGTCATCCCCTTTAGATACAACTCCTCCAACCTGTTCTTTAAAATGTTGAGACTGCTTTCAGGCGAGACCAAAATAGAAGCTATTACCTTATCTGCAATAATCTTGCTCTCAACAGAGCGCAACTGAAGTTCTAACCCTATATCCCTCTCAACCGAGAGCTTGCTTGCCCACATCCTGCTTCTCTCCCTCTCTTTGTCCAATCCGCAAACAGAAACAGTAATGAGCGTGTAAAGAGATATGACAAGCATAAATACAACCGTAGACCTGTAGCTGAGAAGAGAGCATCCCCTGTACCTCCTTACAGAAACAACAGCCAGCTGCAAGGAGAGCAGAAGTGCAACAAACAGCAGCCCATACGAAACATAAGCCAGACATGAATATAGTGTAAGTTCATCCAAACGGTAAAGTTCCAAGACAATATTTGAATTGTATATGATAGACTTGAGCGTGAGATGTATATACACGGCTATTGTAAACGGTATGGCAAAGGCTCCACATATCATAAGGTATTTACACCACTTGTCACTAAGCCTCCTGCCACCACTTCCTGCCCCTGTTTTTATTCCTCGTTCAAACAGATTGAGCTTTCCCACAATACTCCGCCTCAATTGGAACAGTCCCAACACAGCCAGAAAAACGAACATATTATTAAGCAGCAGCCCTCCAAATGAAGAAAAGAGGCCGCTGTCTGCATACAACATAGGGGAAAAAATATCATAATCCCACAAATAGGCATCAAAGCCCATACAGACAAGCCTCAATATTGCAAGTCCTGCAAGATAGATTACATAGTACCACAACTTGTGGTGGCTGTACAGGAAAGAGTACATTGTAACAAAAGCCAAGAGAACCGTAATCCAATCGAGCGTATAGCTATACGGCACAAAAGAGGAGAGTTTCTCCTCCGATACAGCAAACAGAGGCTCACCATCTCCACTACTTACAACAACACCCTCGTCGCTATTAACCGGTGTTACCTTTATTCTTTTGTTTTTTATTATGTTAGGATTGTTTTTGCTTACAAGAGATGAGCCGTTGCCTATATATTCGTTTTTCACAAGCAGGGCGCTTACAATCTTTGCTCTCCCCTGTAAATGCACATTTATAAGATACCATCCGCTGCCAAGATTCACATACTGCCACTCATCGGTATCAAGATAAGCCAATGGGGTATTGAAATAGTTTTTGGTGTTCAAATAACTTAGCCTGTACCATAAAGGGAGGACATCTACCTCATCATTGCCTATGGGGAACTGATTCTTCCAGTACTGAATGGTATCTGAGTTGTATTTGTAGATAATCATATCATCCGGAAAATCTTTAAGTTCCGGCCAACTGTCAGACAAGGAAGCACTCTTTATCACATCTACATAATCGTTTAAAACAGAGAGCCTTTTCTTTACGTTTCGTTCTATTTTCCTTACCTCCTTATCTATATTATGAGATGGATTTTTTGAGATAACCAACAACAGTGAACAGCAAAGGGTAGCTACAGCCAGAATAGCTGTCCTGTTCCTCTTGACAAATAAACAACAGCATTTTAAACGATACAATAACCTGTCAATCATACCACTCTTCATATATCTCATTTATGATGATAGGGTTCCCCCTTTATAATGGTGCATGCTCTGTAGAGCTGTTCAATAAAGATAACCCTTACAATCTGATGAGAAAAGGTCATCTTGGAGAGAGATATCATGCCATTTGCCCTGTTATACACCTCCTTGCTGAAACCGTATGCTCCGCCTATAACAAAAACCACATCTCGGCCGGCTTGCATATATCCCTCCATCTTTTCTGCCCATCTAAGAGAATCGTACTGAACACCTCTCTCATCCATTAAAAGAACTGTATCCTCCGGCTTTATGTTTTTAAATATAAGCGTCCCCTCTTTCTGCCTTATCTGCTCAAATGACAATGCCCTGGCATTTTTCAGTTCCGGTATCTCTATCCTTTTGTAGTTGATATAAAAACCTAACCTCTTCTCATACAAGCCTAAGCCCTCCTCAACAAACGGGAATGTAGTTTTTCCTACTGTCAACAGCGTGAATTTCATAACAGATACAAATGTAATTAAAATTATTAATACCTTTGCAAAAGGTATGTGCAGCAATCGGGCCATATAACACAAGTAAATGCAGGCTCGATTTTTGCTTGACCTACTGCTATCCTGCTATTTAGAACAAGAAAATGAAGAGATTCTACCTATACATACTGCTCGCATTCTGTTCCGCACAACTATCTGCACAACAGACAAATGATGTCTTTGTACCAATAGGCAAATATATTCAGAACGGAGATTTTCAAAAGTTGTCTGCATGGTTTGCCGGCAATTTGGAGTTGGATATTATAGGCAATATAAATGACTGCAGCAAGACTCAAGCCACACAGATAATGAAGGATTTCTTTATAAAATACCCACCCAAAACTTTCTCTATAATACATAAAAGCGGCAAAGCCCCAATGAAGTACGCCATAGGGACGCTTACTACCGAATCGGGCAATTTTAGAATAACGCTTTTTGTAAAAACAGAAACAGACGGCAACTATGTCCAACAGCTGCGCATAGAAAAAGAGTAAAAAAGGTCTTTATCTCCCTGCCTCGGTCTGTGGCTGCAGGCCCTTTATAAACCTTTGGTAATACTCCTGTGATCTTACACTGTCTAACTGCTGTTTATATCTCTCCCCTACCGCCTTAAAATCTGCCGTATATTGTTTATCAAGAGGTTCTGCCGCAGGACTGTCCATCTTTAACGGGTTGATTGGCTTGCCATTTCTGTATACTCTGAAATCGAGATGAGGGCCTGTAGACAAGCCTGTGCTTCCAACAGCTCCAATAACCTCCCCCTGATTTACCCGTTTACCGGTCGCAAGCCCTTTGGCAAACGATCTCAGGTGCATGTATGATGTTGTGTATACCTTGTTATGCTTAATCTTTACGGTATTGCCGCCACCGTTTGTCCAGCCTTTAAATATTACCACGCCATCTCCTATTGACATTACAGGTGTTCCTGCAGGAGCCGCATAATCTACTCCGGTATGAGGGCGCACAATCTTAAGAACCGGATGCTTTCTTGCGTATGTGAATCCGGAACTTATTCTTGTAAAACGTAGAGGGGCTTTAAGAAAAGCCTTTTTAAGGCTCTCGCCCGATTCGTCCCAGTACATGGCACCTCTCCCCTCTATCTGGTAGCGCACAGCCGGATAAGTTTTTCCATTATGCACGGCTACAGCATAATACACATCCCCAATATCTAAAAGCTCATCCTTATAGCTCAGCTCATCGTACAAAACCTCAAAGCTATCCCCCTTTTGCAATCCGGAAAAATCTATGGTCCATGCAAAAATATCCTCCAATTTAATTGCTAATATTGCAGGAACTCCGACCCTCTTCATATCTAACCATAATGAGGACTGAATCTCTATCTTTGCCATCCTCTTGTTGGTAATAATATCCTTCTCCACAACAGTTACGAACAGAGAATCTTTGAGTCCCATGACAACATGAGAAATCTTGTCCCTTTCGTACACAAAAAAACTTGGAGCCTGTTCAAGACTGTCCCCTATCCTCTTGTAGAAAAATTCATACTCATTGCCAATCTTTATCTTTTTTACATCAAATTTATCTCCTGCAATTGATATAAGCTTCTGAATTGTTTGCTGCCCTACACCTGCATCATTCAATAATGTTCCAAACAGGTCTCCATTGCCTATATTGGAGATTGAAATCTCATAATCCCCCACCGGTATGCCATACTGGAGAACTGTCTCTTTTTCTGTTACAGCAGCCTCCTCTTCAGACCGTGTGTTGTTATTGCAGGCAAAAAGAATAAACGTTACGGACAATAATATTAACTTATTCATAAACAACTATATATTAACCTCTTAGAAACATCGGGAGTCTCCTCCTATTAGTTTGCACCGATAAAGATATGGCAAAAAAGGCAAACTATTGATAATTTTGTGTAAAAAAATGTAAAAAAGTGTAAAAATATAGAAAAAGAATATTTAATTTTGCACAGTCCATATAGTGTTCTACAGAGTAATGGCAAAATTTATTGGAGAATATAGAGCTAAGATAGATGACAAAGGCCGGGTGGTTTTCCCTTCTGCCTTTAAGTCTGTGCTCTCTTCATTAGGTAACAATCTGCTTGTAATCAAAAAGGATCTGTTTGAGGATTGTCTGGAGATGTTTACTTATGAACAGTGGGAACAGGAGTCTGATGCTGTTAAAGGGAGACTGAATTTCTTCAATAAGGAGCATGCTCTGTTCTGGAGAGAATATATGAGAGACAGGGCGATTGTTGAACCGGATGAAAAATTGAGCAGAATATCTATTCCTAAACATCTCCTTGCCCAGATTGGAGCAGATAAAGAGCTTGTGTTTGCAGGAAATGACCACAAAATTGAAATCTGGGCCAAAGATAGATATGATGCAGGGAAGATGAGTGGAGCAGAGTTCTCGCTATTGGCACAGAAGATATTGGGTTAATCAGATAGAAATGAGCAGTTATCATAATCCTGTCCTGCTACGTCAAAGCGTAGATGGGCTTAATATAGAGGAACATCCCAACGGGGTATATATAGATGCCACAATGGGGGGAGCAGGGCATACCAAAGAGATTCTGAAAAGGTTGGGATCCCGCGGAAAGCTTATCTCTTTTGACCAGGATGCAGATGCTATAGCCAATGCACCGCAAGACGGAAGATTAACGGCAGTTCACAACAATTTCAGATTCATTGAAAATTTTGCACTGTACCTTAATGTTGGCAAGGTAGATGGGATACTCGCAGATTTAGGGGTCTCCTCCCACCAGTTTGACACGCAAGAGAGAGGTTTTTCCTTTAGATTCAATGCTCCATTGGACATGAGGATGAACAATACAGAGGGGATTAATGCTGCCGATATAGTAAACGAATATTCAGAGGCAGAACTGATTAGAATATTCAGAGACTGGGGAGAACTTGACACCCCCGGTAAAATTGCCGGAGCTCTCTGCAAGGCTCGTCTGAATGGATATATAGGTACTACCGGGGAGTTGGCAAACACGGTTTCCCCGTTTTACAATCCTCAGACAAAGCACAAGTTCCTGGCAAAATTGTTTCAAGCCTTGCGAATAGAGGTTAACCGTGAGATGAGTGCTCTCCAAGAGTTTCTTGCGGCAACAGGGAATATTTTAAAGAGCGGAGGAAGGCTCTCTGTAATTACCTACCACTCATTGGAAGATAGATTGGTAAAGAACTACATGAAAACCGGAAACTGCCAAGGGAGAACAATAAAGGATTTTTACGGGAAAATAGAACTCCCTTTCAGGCTTGTTAATCGTAAACCTCTTCTCCCAAACGATAATGAGCAGGAGGAGAATAGCAGAAGCAGAAGTGCAAAACTAAGAATAGCTGAAAAAATATAAAAGTCAGACACAAAATGGATGATAACACAAAAACCAGAAAGAAACGGACAGTAACGCTATCATCTCTGTTAAGAGGGCAGATAGTGAAGGATGTCTTGGGCAGAGATATCTGGTTTGTTCTATATGTTTTTGTTATCATCATTATGTATATCTCTGTTAATCTTGGTGTTGAAAGAACACAGCTCACAATAAGGAAGAATCAGTTGGAGCTTAAGAACCTAAAGGCGGAGTTTGCCGGAAAGACTGTAAGGCTGCATATTCTAAGCAAACGTGGAGAGGTAATACAAAGGCTTGCCAAGCAGAATTCATCTCTCGTAAATCCTGTATCACCACCTAAAGTTATAGAGAGATGAAAGAGATTATAATAAAAAGGCTCAAGCTGTTCTTTGTGTGTTACATCCTATTAGTGTTTGTAATAGTTGGGAAGATAGTAACACTGCAATATTTGTCCCCCACCGAGATAAAGGCAGAGGATATAGCATACAGGATTGAGCAAGTTGATGCCATAAGGGGAAACATACTTGCCAGTGACGGCAGACCTGTTGCAACATCTATCCCCAATTACAAGATAAGAATAGATTGTGTGGTTCCTAACAAGGATACATTTGACAACAATGTGGCAAGATTGGGAAAGGCTTTGGCAGGTTTCTTTAAGGACAAGAGTGCCGCACAGTACACAAAAGAGCTTAAACAGGCCAGAAAAGAGGGAAAAAGATATAAAGCCTTAGGGAACAGGCTTGTTGACTACACAGAGATGATGGAGATTAAAAGGTTTCCCATATTGTCTTTAGGAGCTAACAGGGGCGGATTAATAATAGAAGAGAAATATAAGAGGGAATATACCTACAAAGGCTTGGGGTCAAGAACAATAGGGAGAATTAATGTAAATGGTGAGGGAGCAGGGATAGAGAAGAGCAGGGATTACTACCTTAAAGGTGAACCGGGGCAACAGAAGGTTCAGAGAATGCTCGGCGGAGAATGGAGACCAGTCAACAGTGACCTCAATGTTGAGCCTAAAAACGGCTATGACATACAGATAACCTTAGATATAGACCTGCAAGAGGCAGCTGAGAACGCGCTAAGAGAGCAGATTGCAAAGGGGCAAGCTGTAGAGGGGGCTACCGCAATTGTCATGGAGGTTAAGACAGGAGCTATCCGCGCAATTGCTAATATGAAAAAGGGGAAGAACGGCAGTTACAACGAGGCCTACAACTATGCTGTTGGAGATGCCACTGAACCGGGTTCAGTATTTAAACTTGTAACCCTGGTATCTCTGTTAGAGGACGGGTATGTTACATTGGATTCTCCTGTTGATGCCGGCAACGGCAAATGGAGTTACGGAGGTCATACCTATTCAGATGTCACACCGGGAGGCTATGGATTGGTAACTGTGAAAAAGGCTTTTGAAAAATCTTCAAATTGTGCATTTGCCAAGCTCGCTGTTGAACACTACGCAAGAGACCCAAAGAGGTTTACAGACAGAATACAGAGTATGAAAATTGGTGAACTGCTCCATTTGGATTTGGACGGTGAGGCCAGATCTGTAATATATACCCCATCCTCAAAGATGTGGTCTGCCACCACTCTGCCATCTATGGCCATTGGATACGCAACATTGCTTACCCCTTTGCAGACCCTTACATTCTACAATGCAATAGCCAACAACGGAGTAATGGTCAAGCCATATTTTGTTGAGAACTATCAGAGCCACGGAAAGGTTATAAAGAGTTTCCAGCCAACAGAGATGAGCGGTTCTATAGCCTCTGAAAGGACAATAAAGGCAGCGCAGGAGGCTCTACGCGGAGTTGTTGAGGATGGAACAGGCAAATCCATGAATACCCTGCCGTTTAAAGTTGCAGGCAAGACAGGTACAGCACGTATGGCCTTTGCAGGCGGTGGATATGAGAGGAACGGCAAAAGGAGGTATCAGGCATCATTTGCCGGTTTCTTTCCTGCAGATAATCCCAAATATTCTGCAATTGTAGTACTCTACTCAGAGCCTATAGCCGGCAACTTTTATGGAGGCTCTCAGGCAGGTCCTGTGTTCAAACAGATTGCAAGCCATATCTACGCTGCAAGCAGGGATTGGAGCAAGCTGATATCGGGAAAAGATTTCACATTAGACACTCTTGACATTGCAAAAGGACTTCCAACTATCTCAAACGGCAACGCAACTCAAAATATTGCCGCTCTTGAACAGCTCTCTGCAAGGGGAAAGAAGAGCATTATAGAGGGGATAAAGAGAAAAGAGTGGATAACAATAGGTAAGGACAGTGCTGAAAATCTTGCCGTTAAAGAGCTTCCCGATGATAATAACCTTTTATGCAACGTTGTTGGGATGGGGGTAAAGGATGCCATATACCTTTTGGAGAACCACGGATATAAAGTTAGTTTTAGCGGATATGGGAGGGTGGTTTCCCAAAATCCGGAAGCTGGCTCGGATGTAAATAAAGATTCGGCATTAACAGTAGTGCTTAAACTTGAACACGATTAATTAATGGAGGAAAGTTTATGAGGCTTATTGATATAATTAAAAATATTGGCGTATTGGGGAATATACCCCAAGTGCTGTGCTCTACAGAGATTTCAGATGTTTGTACGGATTCGCGCAAATGCAGCTGCGGCTCTCTGTTCATTGCGGTAAAGGGAGCTGCCGCAGACGGACATGAGTATATCCCCAATGCCTTGGAGAACGGGGCTACAGTTGTTCTATACGAAGAGGGAGCGGAGATAGAGGAGTACAAAAAAGAGGGTATTGTTTTTATCCCTGTAAAGGATGGGCGTGTTGCAGAGGCGGCTGCCGCTAAAAACTTTTATGGAGACCCCTCTTCTAACATAAAGCTCATAGGGGTAACCGGCACTAACGGAAAGACCTCCATTGCCACATCGTTATACACCCTGTTTACCAATTTGGGATATGAATGCGGTCTTTTGTCTACAATTGCAAATTTTGTAGGAAAAAACAGATATGAGACGGTGAATACCACCCCCGGTCCAATAGAGTTGAACAGATTATTGGCTCAGATGGTAGATTGCGGATGCGAATACTGTTTTATGGAGGTAAGCTCACATGCTTTAGACCAAAAGAGAACCCTCGGATTGAATTTTGCCGGTGCCATCTTTACTAATCTTACCCACGACCATTTGGACTACCACAAGACCTTTGCAAACTACCTTGCTGCAAAGAAAAAGCTATTCGACAGCCTTGGTGCAGATGCCTTTGCCCTAATAAACGAAGATGACAAAAACGGCCCGGTTATGCTACAGAACTGTAAAGCAAAGCAGTATAACTATTCATGCAGGACGGCAGCTGACTTTAAGACCAAGGTGATTGAGAAAAACATAGACGGCACCCTACTCAACATTAACGGCAAGGAGATATGGTGCAGGTTCATTGGGTTGCATAATGCTTACAACATTACCGCAGTATATGGAACCGCCGTCATTCTTGGAATGAACGAGGAGGAGGTGGCAGTTGAGATTAGCAGGCTTACTGCCGTAAACGGAAGACTTGAATATTTTAAGGGGGAGAATGATATTATTGCGGCTGTTGATTATGCCCACTCTCCCGATGCATTGGAAAATGTTCTTAAAACATTAAAGGATTTGAGTCCTGCCGGAGATCTAATCTGCGTATTCGGGTGCGGAGGAGACAGGGACAAGACAAAACGGCCTGAGATGGGGGCTATAGCAGGAAAATATGCAGACAAGATTGTTGTGACATCAGATAACCCACGTTTTGAAGATCCTTTGGCAATAATCAACGATATTAAGGAGGGGATGGATATAAAGGCAAGATGCCGCAGCAGTTTTATTCCAAGCAGAGAGGAGGCCGTAAGAATGGCCATACTCAATGCCAGACCCGGCTCCATTGTGCTGGTAGCCGGCAAAGGACACGAAGATTATCAGATTGTCAATGGAGTAAAACACCACATGGACGACAAAGAATTGATTAGCAATGCTTTTAACGAACTGGAACTGCTCAATAAAGCATAGAACCATTTAATATTTTAAAGATGCTGTACCATCTGTTTGAATATTTTGAAAATAACGGAATCCATTTCCCCGGTATTGGGCTTATGAAGTATATAAGCTTTAGAGCTATTATGGCTGTAATGACAGCATTGCTCATTGCCTTATGGATTGGCCCAAAAATAATAAGATTAATGCAGAGACTCCAGATTGGGGAGGAGATAAGAAATCTTGGGCTCGAAGGACAGCTGCAGAAAAAAGGGACACCCACAATGGGGGGAATAATAATCCTTCTCTCCCTCCTGATTCCTGCACTCCTTTTTGGCAATCTTACCAACATATATGTTATTTTAATGATAATAACAACATTATGGTTAGGGTTAGTGGGGTTCTTGGATGATTCAATAAAAGTATTCAGGAAAAACAAAGATGGGTTGAACGGCAAATACAAGATTATAGGGCAGGTAACACTTGGACTTCTTGTTGGTCTTGTGCTCTGTTTTAGCAGACAGGTTACTGTTAGGGAACATGTAAGTCCGTTGGAATCGGGAGTAATAACAGAAACAGTTAAAGAATCGGATAATACTAAAACACGCTATTTTAAAGATATAAAGAGCACAACAACAACTATCCCCTTTGTAAAGGACAATCAGTTTGACTATGCATGGCTTGCCCCATTTAAGGGCAAGGCTGGGGAGATTGCCGGTTGGGTGATATACATCCTTGTTATAATATTTGTAATCACAGCTGTTTCAAACGGAACCAACCTTACAGACGGATTAGACGGATTGGTTACCGGTGTCTCCGCCCCGGTGGTCATAACATTGGCAATATTGGCGTACCTTTCTGGAAACTCAATATATTCCTCATACCTTAATATAATGTACATCCCTCACACAGGGGAACTTGTAATATTCTTATGTGCAGTTATAGGGGCATTGATAGGTTTTTTGTGGTATAACGCATCACCGGCACAGGTGTTTATGGGGGATACCGGTAGCCTTATGCTTGGAGGTATAATTGCCGTTGCCGCCATTATCATGAGAAAAGAGCTGCTTATACCTGTCCTGTGCGGAATATTCTTAATTGAAAGTATCAGCGTTATTGCACAGAGGGCATACTTTAAATATACAAAGAAAAAATATGGGCAGGGGGTAAGAATATTCAAGATGAGCCCTATCCATCACCATTTTCAGAAAGAGGGGATAGATGCCATTATACAGCATCCCAAAAGGGCAATCCCTGAGACAAAGATAGTAATACGGTTCTGGATAATATCCATTATACTGTGTGCCATAGCAATAATCACTTTAAAAATAAGATAGGAGGCTGTTAAGTTATTATATATGGAGAGAATTGTAGTATTAGGAGGTGGCGAGAGCGGTGTAGGATCCGCCATCCTTGCAAAAACAAAAGGGTTTGAGGTCTTTCTTAGCGACAGCGGAAAGATAAAGGAGAACTATGTAAAAATGCTCGCGGAGTATAATATCCCTTTTGAATCTGAAGGACACACCTCAGAAAAGATACTGAATGCCAAAGAGATAATAAAAAGTCCCGGTATCCCGGAGAATGCCCCTCTCATTATTAAGGCACGGGAGATGGGGATTGGAATCATCTCTGAAATAGAGTTTGCAAGCAGATATTGCAAAGCCAAAAAGATCTGCATAACAGGGAGCAACGGCAAGACTACAACAACCTCGCTTATATACTATATCCTAAAGAATGCAGGGTACAATGTAGGATTGGGGGGAAATATCGGGAAGAGTTTTGCCCTTCAGGTAGCCACGGAGAACTACGATTATTATGTTTTGGAGCTGAGCAGCTTCCAGCTTGATGATGTGTACAACTTTAAGGCAGACATTGCAATTCTAATAAATATTACTCCCGACCATTTAGACAGGTACGGCTTTGTAATGCAGAATTACATTAACGCAAAGTTCCGCATAACAAGAAATATGGAGGGGGAGGATTCCTTTATTTTCTGTGCAGATGACCCGGTTACTGCAAACGAGATGAAAAAGATGCTCATTAAGAGCCGCATGTTGCCGTTCTCGCAAAAAGAGGAGGTTAAAGAGGGTGCCTGCATAAAGGATGGCAAGATGGCCGTTAAGGTAGATGGAGATGAATACACCATGTACATTAATGAATTGGCTCTGCGAGGCAAGCATAATCTGTATAACTCTATGGCAGCAGCAATAGCAGCCAAAGTTGTACATATAGACAACGAGCAGATAAGGCAGAGTCTTATGACATTCGAAGGGGTTGAACATAGGCTCGAAAAGGTACTGAAGATAAAGAATGTGCTCTACATAAATGACTCCAAAGCCACAAATGTAGACTCTGCATGGTATGCCCTCGACAGCATGACAACCCCTGTGATATGGATTGCCGGCGGAACAGATAAGGGGAACGATTACTCGCCTCTCTACAATCTTGTAAAGGAGAAGGTAAGGGTGCTTATCTGCATGGGGCTGCATAACGAGAAACTGCACAATAGCTTTAAAGATAAAGTAGACAAGATAGTGGATGTTACCTCTGCAGCAGATGCAGTAAAGGTTGCATACGAGAATGCCATGCCTGGCGATACGGTTCTGCTATCTCCATGTTGCGCCAGCTTTGACCTGTTTAAGAATTACGAAGACAGGGGCAGACAATTCAAGGAGGCTGTAAGAAGATTGTAGTACTGTAGGCAGAGATACGCAAGGGGGAGTGCAAAACAAAGAGAATGTTTTTTAAGATTACTCAATAAAGGACAACAGATAATGAGTGTACTTAACACAGACGAACTAAAGAGCGGCATCATAAAGAATGTAAAGGGGGACAAGGTTATATGGATAATAGTCTTCCTGCTCTCCCTCATATCCATAGCCCTTATATACTCTGCCACAAGCTCGTTAGCCTACAAAGAGCACACAACCAATTTCAGCTATCTGTCCAAGCAGCTAAAATATGTAGCTTTAGGATGGGTTGTACTCTTTGTCTTTTACAAGATACCGCTAAAATGGTATAGAAGTCTCTCCACCTTTATGTTTGCGGTAAGCCTTATCCTGTTGGCCTTGGTTCCTGTATTAGGGCAGGAGATAAACGGGGCAAAACGTTGGATTAACCTTGGATTCATTACGTTCCAGCCAACCGAGCTAATTAAGATAACAATAGTGCTGTATATGGCCAAGATACTCGAATCCAGCAAATTAGAGACATTTAAAGAGTTTTTTATAAAGTTGATTATCCCTATAGGCATCGCCTTTATATTGGTAATGATAGGCTCTTTCTCTGCAGCATGCTTCATTGGTCTGCTTGCAGCCATTATACTTGTTGTAGCCGGAGTAAAATGGTCATATCTCTTTAAAGCGGCAGGTATTGGGGGCATCCTTATGGTTGTTGTCATTCTGCTCCATTTAGCCTTTGGAATATTCCCAAGAGTTGACACGGCAACCAGCCGAATAGTAAAATTTGCAAACAAGACAGAGATTTCCAATGAATTAAGCGCAGAGGAGAAGCAGAAGGAGTTAGACAAGACATACCAGGCAGACATGGCAAAAGTAACCATCTCCTCTGTAGGTATATTAGGCAAAGGACCGGGAAACAGCACCCAACGGAATGTACTGCCACATCCATATTCAGACTTTATATTTACACTTATCATAGAGGAATACGGGCTGATAGGGGGATTTATAGTCCTTATATTCTATATGTGGTTCTTCTTTAGGTGCATAATATTGGTCAAGAACTGCACAAGGGTCTACACTGCCATAACTGTTGGAGGGTTGGCACTGCTGATAATACTGCAAGCATCGCTCCATGTATTGGTTAATGTGGGAATTATCCCTGTAACAGGGCACACATTGCCCCTCATAAGTCTTGGAGGAACCTCTTTGGTAATTCTCTGCAGCGCATTTGGGATTATTCTCTCTGTAAGCAGAACCATAGATATAAGC